>NZ_JBEXKU010000007.1:0-129847 GCF_040609575.1 Streptomyces sp. NPDC004647
GCCCCCCCCCGGCTGCGGGCGGGTGGGGCCCGCGTCGTGTCCAGGGGCAGCAGTCCCCCGGGCTGCTGCCCCTGGCTGCCGATCGCGCCTACTCCGTCGCGATCGCGTTCAGGACGTTCATCCGGCCCGCCCGGAAGGCCGGGACCAGGGCCGCGAACAGGCCCACGAAGGCCGAGCCGATGAAGACCGTGATGATCGTCGGCCAGGGGATCTCCAGGACGCCCAGACCCTCCAGTGCCAGCAGCTTCTGGGCGGTCGTGCCCCAGCCCATGCCCAGGCCGAGGCCGAGCAGGGCGCCGAAGAGCGCGATGACGACCGACTCCAGGCGGATCATGCGGCGCAGCTGGCGGCGTGAGAGGCCGATCGCCCGCATCAGGCCGATCTCCCGCGTCCGCTCGACGACCGACAGGGCGAGGGTGTTCACCACGCCCAGCACGGCGACGATGATCGCCAGCGCCAACAGGCCGTAGACCAGGTTGAGCATCTGGCCGACCTGGTCCTTGAGGTCCTGCTTGAAGTCGGTCTGGTCCTGCACCTTGAGGCCCGGGTACGCGGCCACGGAGTCCTTGAGCGCGGTGTACGCGGCCTTCTCCCGGCCGTCCTCCGCCTTCGCGAACATGATCGCGTTCTTGGGCATCAGGCCGGCCGGCACGTAACTCTCCACCGTCGGGATGCCGACGTACATGGCGCCCTTGTCCACGGAGGTGTCGTCCGACGTGATGGCCGCGACTTCGAGCCCGGCTGTCCTGCCGTCCTTGAAGGCGACCTTCAGCCGGTCGCCGACCTCGATGCCGTGGTCCTTGGCGTAGGTGTCGCCGACGGACATCGCGTTCTTCCGGTACGCCGCGGACAGCTCGCCGGAGACGGTCTCCCGCCGCACGTCCTGGGCGTAGCTGGGGTCCGCGGCGGAGAGAGAGTTCTCCTCGGACCTGCCGTCCGGTGCGGTGATCCTGGCGTCGACGATCCTGTAGTCGGTGACATGGGCGATGTCCGGGACCGATGCGACGGCCTTCGCCGCCTGCGGCACGATCCTCTGCCCCTCCTTGGGCTGGATGATGAAGTCCGCGCCGACCGACTTGTCCAGCTCGTCCGTTGCCGAGGCGACCATGGAGGAGCCGACGACGGACAGGCAGGCGACGAGCGCGAGGCCGATCATCAGGGCGGCGCCGGTGGCACCCGTACGGCGCGGGTTGCGCAGGGCGTTGCGCTCCGCCATCCGTCCGACCGGGCCGAAGAAGCGGAGCACGACCGCGCTGATGATCCGCACGACCAAACCGGCCAGCAGCGGTCCGACGACGATGAAGCCGATGAGGGTGAGGACCACGCCGAGGCCCAGGAACACCGAACCCTCGGACGCCTTGCCCGCGTTCGCCGCGGCGAGGAGACCCGCGGCGCCCGCCCCGGTGAGCACCAGACCGACAACGGCCCGCAGCCGGCCCGCCCTGCCGTCCGCGGGCGTACCGGCGTCGCGCAACGCGGCCATCGGGGAGACCCGGCCCGCCCGCCGCGCGGGCAGATAGGCGGCGAGGACGGTGACGATGATGCCGAGCGCCAGACCGACGACCGGGGTGGTCCAGTTGACCGTCAGATCGTCGGTGCTGAGCTCCATGCCCATCCGGCCCATGAGCTTCATCAGGCCGACGGCGAGACCGACACCGGCGGCGACCCCGAGCACGGAGCCGGTGGCGCCGAGCAGCAGCGCCTCGGCCAGCACGGAGCGGTTGACCTGCTTGCGGCTGGAGCCGATGGCCCGCATCAGCCCGATCTCCCTCGTCCGCTGGGCGACCAGCATCGAGAAAGTGTTGATGATCAGGAAGATGCCGACCAGGAAGGCGATCCCGGCGAAGCCGAGCATCGCGTACTTCATGATGTCGAGGAAGGAGCCGACGTCCTCGCGGTTGGAGTCGACGGCCTCCTTCTCCGTCAGGAGCGTGTAGCTGCCGCTACCGCTGTCGAGCAAGGCGGCGACGTTCCTCTTCAACTGCTCGTCGCTGACGCCCTCGTCGGCGGTCACCGAGATCTGGGTGAACACATCCGTGGCGCCCAGCAGCATCCGCTGCGAGGTCGCGGTGTCGAAGAAGACGACGGTGGCACCCGGGTTGGTGGCCTTGAAGGACGCGATGCCGACGATCCTCGCCTTGACGTCACCGGTCACGGCGACGGTGCGCAGTTCGTCACCGAGCCGCAGACGGTGCTTCTCGGCGGTGTCGGCGTCGAGCATCACCTCGGTGGGACCGCGCGGCGCGTGGCCGGAGGTGATCTCCATCGACTTCAGCTCGTTACGGGTCCAGTTGCCGGCGATCGTCGGAGCGCCGCTGTCGGAACCCATGTCCTTATTGGCGCTGTTGACGACGGTGACGCTCATGCTGCTGACGGCGCCCTCGGCGGACCGCACACCCTCGGCCTTCGCCACCTCGGCGACCAGCGACGCGGGCAGCGACGCGGGCTTGCCGCTCTGCGGCGACCCGTCCTGTGCCCGCTCGGCGCTCTTCGGGCTGACGGTGACATCGGGCGAGGAGGCGGCGAAGAGTTTGTCGAAGGTGGCGTTCATCGTGTCGGTGAAGACGAGCGTGCCGCACACGAACGCCACCGACAGCAGGACGGCGACGGCGGAGAGCGCCATACGTCCCTTGTGTGCCAAGAAGTTGCGCATCGAGGTCCTGAGGACGGTCACGACGCCCTCCCCCGGGCACCAAGAGCTCCGGAGACGCCGGGGGCGTCCGTCGGCGACAGACGCAGCATGCGCTCCAGGACCAGCTCCGCGGTCGGGTTGTACGTCTCGTCGACGATCCTGCCGTCCGCGAGGTACAGAACGCGGTCCGCGTACGAGGCGGCGACCGGATCGTGCGTGACCATCACGATGGTCTGTCCCAGCTCGTCGACCGAGCGCCGCAGGAAGCCGAGAACCTCCGCGCCGGCGCGCGAGTCGAGGTTTCCGGTCGGCTCGTCACCGAAAATGATCTCGGGGCGGGCAGCCAGCGCACGGGCCACGGCGACACGCTGCTGCTGCCCGCCGGAGAGCTCGGTGGGACGGTGCTTCAGCCGGTCGGCGAGTCCCACGGTCTCCACCACCCGGTCCAGCCACGCCTTGTCCGGCTTGCGGCCCGCGATGTCCATCGGCAGCGTGATGTTCTCCAGGGCGTTCAGCGTCGGCAGCAGGTTGAACGCCTGGAAGATGAAGCCGATCCGGTCCCGGCGGAGCCGTGTGAGCTTTCGGTCCCTGAGCCGCGTGATGTCGGTCTCGTCGACGAAGATCTGGCCGGAACTCACGGTGTCGAGACCGGCGAGGCAGTGCATCAGCGTCGACTTGCCGGACCCCGAGGGCCCCATGATCGCGGTGAACTGCCCCCGGGCGATGTCCACATCCACCGAGTCGAGGGCCACGACGCGGGTCTCGCCCGACCCGTACGCCTTGACGACCTGCCGCGCTCGCGCCGCGACGGCCGTACGTCCTCCACTGCCCCCGGTCCTGGGAATCGATACAGCCGTTGTCACGGTATTTCTCCTATGTCGAAGTCGTCGCTGCGTTCATCAGCGTGCTGGAAATGGCGTATGCGCCGCGATGGTGCGCGGCACCGTATTCGCCCTGGGGCTTCCCCCACCCCCCCGGGTCGGGCCCGCCCCCTCAGGCTAGGGAGCAGCGCGCCTCGCACTCCTCCTCCGCCGGGACGAACCAGCGGTAGGAGATACGAGGAACTTCCCCTAGGGGAGTGCGCCCTGAGGCCGAGGTGTCCGTCGGGCGAACGGTGCACCGACCGCCGGTGAGTAGGCCGGGCGGCACCGTCCCACCAGCCGGGTGGTTGTTCCGCCGCCGCCCCGGACATGGAAGGGTGCGCCCTACACGGAATGGCGGAGGGGGCACGGTGGGCGGCACCGCGAGACGTACGGGCCGGGGTTCGGCACCCGCGGCGGAACACGCACCCGCCGCCCGCCGGGGCCCGGTCGTCGCCGCTCTCATGCTCGGCATGGCCCTCGCCGCCCTCGACGGCACCATCGTCTCGACCGCCGTCCCCCAGATCGTCGGTGACCTCGGCGGTTTCTCCGTCTTCTCCTGGCTCTTCTCCGGCTATCTGCTGGCCGTGACCGTGACGCTGCCGGTGTACGGCAAACTCTCCGACACCTTCGGCCGCAAGCCGGCGCTGATCTCCGGGATCGTGCTCTTCCTCCTCGGATCACTGCTGTGCGCCGGCGCCTGGAACATGTCCGCCCTGATCGCCTTCCGCGTGGTGCAGGGACTCGGCGGCGGAGCCATACAAGGCACCGTCCAGACGATCGCCGCCGACCTCTACCCGCTGAAGGAACGCCCGAAGATCCAGGCCAAACTGTCCACCGTCTGGGCCGTGTCGGCAGTGGCCGGACCCGCCATCGGGGGGCTGCTCGCCGCGAATGCCCACTGGCGCTGGATCTTCCTCATCAACCTGCCGGTGGGAGCAGTCGCGCTGTGGCTGATCGCCCGGCACCTGCGCGAGCCCGTACGGCCGCGCGACCGCAGGCCCCACGTCGACTGGGCCGGAGCGCTGGGCGTCTTCGGCTGCGGCGGGCTGCTGCTCACCGCCCTCGTCCAGGGCGGGGTCGCCTGGCCGTGGCTGTCCGCGCCCTCGCTCACCCTCTTCGGCGCCGGCGCGGTGTGCGCCGCGGCAACCGTATGGATCGAACGGCGAGCCGCAGAACCGATCATCCCCGGCTGGGTCTGGAAGCGCCGTCCGATCGCCGCGGTCAATCTGTCCCTCGGCGCACTCGGACTGCTCATGGTCGCCCCGACCGTCTTCCTGCCGACGTACGCGCAGTCGGTGCTCGGACTCGGCCCCATCGCCGCCGGATTCGTCCTCTCCGTCATGACCCTCAGCTGGCCGCTGTCCGCGGCCCTCAGCAGCCGCGTCTACGACCGGATCGGCTTCCGGCAGAGCGCGCTCATCGGCATCGGGCTGGCCGCGCTCGTCCTCCTCGCCTTCCCCCTCCTGCCCTTCCCCGGCGCGCCCTGGCAGCCCGCGTTGATCATGCTGCTCCTCGGGGCGGCGCTGGGCATTTTCCAACTGCCCCTGATCGTCGGCGTCCAGGCCACCGTGCCCTGGGCGGAACGCGGTACGGCGACCGCGTCCGTCCTCTTCTGCCGGCAGGTCGGGCAGAGCCTGGGCGCGGCGCTCTTCGGGGCCGTCGCCAACGCGACCCTGTCGGCCCGGCTCGCGGACGCGCCCCCCGCGATCCGGCCCGGCCTGCCGGACGACCTCGACGGGGTCTCGCACGCGCTGACACGCCCCGGAGCGCTGACGGACGCAGCGGCGGACTACCTGCGGCGCGCGGTCGACACGGCCGTCGACCACATCTATCTCGGGGCTGCCTGCGCGGCAGGCGCGGCCCTGCTCGCTCTCCTGCTCCTCGCTCCACGCCACTTCCCCGTCCTCCAGGACGGCGACGAGGACCGGGACGGCACGCGGACAGGGACGGGGACGGAGGCGGGGGTGGACCGGAGCTGAGACGAAGAGCGGGACAAGGTGGGACGGGAGGTATGGGGGACGGGTGTGGGCCGGGCCGGAACAAGGCACACCGACCCGCCCCAAGAAGCCGCCGGACACAACGGGGAGACATGACGTCCCCTCAGTCCTTCTGTCCTCGGTGCCGGCCCGCTCAGCCCGCTCCGCCGTCTCAGGTGTCCGTATTCGCCGCCGGCCCCGGCACCCCGCCACTGTCCCGGCCGATCGACAGGGCCGCGAGGCTGTTCCGCACATGCGCCATCTGAACCCGCAGCTCCTCCCCTTTCTCCTCGTGCTCGCGCAGCACCCGCGCCGTCTCCTGTTCGACCTGGTCCGCCCGCGCCCTGGCCTGCTCCAACAGCTCCGCCCCCCGCGCCTCCGCCTCCGCCTGCCACTGCCGCCCGAGCTCCTCCGCCTCCGCGCACGAGCGCTGTGCATCCCCCAAGGCCGACTCCGCCCGCTCGGACAGGTCCGCGACGAGCGCGTACGTCGCGGCCTGCGACTCGGCCATCGCACGCTCCGCCGCTTCCGACCGCTCCTTGTGCTCCTTCTGCTGGGCCTCGAGCAGCGCCGAAGTGCGCTGCCGCGTCTCCGCCAGTGCCGCGGCAGCCTCACCACGCCAGGCCTTCGCCTCCCGGCGGGCGTTCGCCCGTACGTCGTCGGCCACCTCCTGGGCCCCCGCCGCACACCGCTCGGCCCACGCCTCCGCCTCTCCGCGCACCTCGACCGCGAAGGCCCGGGCCGCCTCCCGTACGGCGCGGGCCTCCTCCTCCGCGTCCTCGCGCAGCTCCTGCGCCGCGGCCTCCGCCCGCTCACGCAGAGCCGCCGCCTCCGCCTCAGCCGTGATCAGCATCTCCTGCGCCCGCGGCCCCAGCGCCTCGTACCGCTGCGGAGGAAGCGTCGCCGCCTGCTCGTGGAGCCGCTGCCCCTCGTCTTCCATCCTCTTGGCGAGAACAGTCAGCCGCGCGGCCCGCTCCCACGCCTCGTCACGGGCGGCGGACAGCCCGCCGACCATGCGGTCGGCCTGGTCGGTCCGGTAGCCGCGGTCCCGGCCCCGTACGACGGCAAAGCCATGAGGTGAAACAGACGCACTCATCCAGAAGCCCCTTTATTCGGCATAACGCACTCAGGCGCACATCTTTCTGGATCAGAGCCAAGCACCCATAACGCGACACTCCCCCCAACGAAAGACCGGGGCGCCCGACCCCCTCAGAGGTCGAGCGCCCCGGTCATTCCGACGCGGCGGCGAGCGCCGTCAACGACGGACGGTCACAACAGCCCGTCCCACATCTGCTCCAGAAGCACCGACCACCAGTTCTCCGGCGACGACAGCGCCGCCGGGTCCAGCGCGGCCAACTGCGCCTGGAAATCGACGGTCCAGCGGCCCGCCTGCTCCGGCGTCAGCCCGAACCGCAGCCGCCACATCCGGCCCAGCAGCGCCATACAGCGTACGAACTCCGGCAGCCCCGAGTTGACGAACTGCGGCGGCACCGGCTGCCCGTCGGGTCCGGCCTCGACCGGCACGGCCACGATGGCCGCCGTGCCGTACTGCACACACAGCTGCCGGCCGAAGTCGCTGCCCATGACGAGATATGAACCGGCGTCCGACGCCGGCTGCACACCCCGCTCGGCGGCCAGCTCGGCCAGCGTCGGCACCGGACGGCCCGGAGCCGCCTGCGCCCAGAAGAACGGTCCGAAGTCGACCGGCAGCCCTGCCCAGACCAGAGTCTGCGCCACCACCTCCGGCACGCCCTGCCGCGATACCGCACGCTGGTCGAAGCGGAACACGCCCTGCGGGCCGAACGCCTGCAACAGCTCGTGCGCGATCCCCTCCGCCGGGATCGGCGGCATCCGCTGCACCTGGCTGGGGTGCGGCAGCGGCACCCGGTTCGGCGCCGGACGGGCCGGGGCGTCCGCGACCTGGTGCAGCTCGCCCTGATGCTCTATCAGATGCCGTACGCCCTCCCGGCGCGTGGCGTGGTCACGGCCGTACGGGGCGGTGTGGCTGATCCGCACCTGCGGCCAGGTCTCACGGATCATCCGGGCGCAGTAACCGCCGGGCAGTTCGCAGGACTCCAGCTCGGTGTGCAGCTCCAGCACCTGCTGCGGCGGCACGTTCATCGCACGCAGCTCATGCAGGATCTGCCACTCCGGGTGCGGGGTGCCCGGCGCGGAACGGCGGATGAGCTGCTGCTCGGAACCGTCCTGCGCGCGGTAGCGGAGTACGGCCATGTAGCCGGGCCCGACCATGGGCAGGCCCGACGGGGCCTGTGGGTAGCCGTACGCACCGGGCGGCTGCGCACCGTGCGGCGCACCGGGAGCACCGGGCGCGCCCGGCTGCTGCGGGGCGCCGGGATCGCCGGCGAGCGCGGTGGCGGCGTGTCCGCCAACGGGCCCTCCGGCTCCCGGGGCACCGGGAGCGCCGTGCGCGCCCGGGACGCCGGGCTGAGCGGGCTGAGCGGGCTGAGCGGGCTGGCCGGGAGGCTGCGGGCCGGCGGCTCCGTGCATGCCTGGAGCGCCGGGCGGGCCGGGAGGCTGCTGCCCGAAGGGCCCGCCAGGGCCCTGAGGTTGACCGGACTGACCGGCAGGACCAGGCAGATGAGCACCGCCAACACCCGGCTGCCCCACCGCACTCGGAGAACCAGGCGGGCCCGGAGGCTGCTGCCCGAACGGCCCGCCATGGCCCTGAGGTTGATCGGACTGACCAGGAGGGTGGTAGCCCGGAGAGCCACCCATACCCGGCTGACCGGGCACGCCGGGCGGCTGCTGGCCGGGAGGCCCTCCCGGGCCGGGAACACCAGGCGCGCCGGGCGGCTGCGGGGCTCCCGGACCACCGGGACCGGCGCCACCCGGGAAACCACCCGAGCCACCACCCGAAGGACCGGCAAGCATCGTCGCCGCAGCGTGCACACCGCCAGGCCCGCCGGGCGCACCCGGCTGACCGGGAGCTCCGTGCGGCCCAGGAACGGCGGGCCCAACAGGCGCACCCGGCTGACCCGGAGCACCAGGCGGACCAGGGGGCTGTGGACCGGACGGGCCCCCGGGACCCTGAGCGCCGGGCCGGCCTGGTTGGCCGGGCAGATGACCGCCCCCAACACCCGGCTGCCCGGGCGCATTCGGAGCGCCGGGCGGACCCGGGGGCTGCGGACCACCCGGACCACCGGGACCGGCGCCACCCGGGAAACCACCCGAGCCACCACCCGAAGGACCGGCAAGCATCGTCGCCGCGGCATGCACACCACCGGGCCCACCAGGCGCACCCGGCTGACCCGGAGCTCCGTGCGGACCAGGAACGGCGGGCCCAACAGGCGCACCCGGCTGACCCGGAGCACCAGGGGGCTGTGCGGCCCCGGGCGGGCCCGGAGGCTGAGGCGTACCGGGGGCACCCGGCGCACCAGAGGGCTGCGGGTTGCCGGGCTCGCCCGGCGGCGGGCCGTCCGGGGAGAGCGCCGGGACGAGCTGAGTCGGGATGTAGCCACCGGCAGGCGCGCCCGGGGCACCGGGGCCCGAAACAGGAGGCGCCCCCGCGCCCGGAGTTCCCGGAGCGCCGGGCGGCGGCGGGACACTCGGACCACTGCCGCGGGCTCCAGGCGTACCGGACGCGCCCGGGCGGCCAGGACGTACGGCGCGCGCGGTCGCGGCATCCGCGATGTCGCCCGCACCGGGCCGCAACCCTGCACCCGAACCGGAACCAGAACTCGATCCGGAACCGGAACCGGGCGAGCCTGCCACGTCCGGACCACCACCGGTACCGGGAGCGTTGGGCGGCTGCGAACCAGCCGGGCCCGCCCCCTGGTGTGCGGCACCGGGCACACCAGGGGCCGCTGTGCCCGGAGCTCCGGCAGCCGCGCCGGAGGCGCCCCCCGGAACCTCCGGCCCGTCGATCGCCCGAGCGTCCGCCGCCCGCGGCGGCCCGCCGCCGGACAACAGCTCCGTCCTGGCCTCGGCTGTCACACCGGGCAGCGGAGTGTCATCGTCGTCCGACCCCACCAGCGGCGGCGAGAAGACCGTCGCCGGCAGATCGACAGAACGGTCGCCGTCACCGGAACGCGTATTCGCGTCGGTCCATGGTGTGCCCCCGGAGGGAACGCCCGGACCGCCGCCGGTGGAGTCACCCGGCTGAGACGCGGGCACCCCGTCCGACGCCGTCGGCTCGTACAGCCGGCTGCCCCCCGAGCCCGCCTCCGGCCAGGCCGCCGACGGCGCGGATGCGGACGCGGACGCGCCGCCTCCAGCAGTTGATCCGGAACTGGATACCGAGCCAGAACCGGAAGCCGAGCCGGATCCAGAACCCGAATCGGAACCCGCATCGGAACGGGAACCCGCAGTCGAATCCCGCCCGGAACCGCCCGACCGCCGATCCGGGATCCCGATCTGATCCGCCGCTTCCTGCAACCACTGCGGCGGCGTCAGCAGGAACGACGTCGCCTCGAGATCTATCCGCTGCGGCGGCACATCGGCCACCGCCGCCCCACCGTCGACGGCCCCGTACTCCTCCTCGTACCGCCGGATGACCTCGCCCACCGGCAGCCCGGGCCAGAGGGTGGCCTCCCCGCTGTCCCGGGCGATCACCAGCCGCGCGCGGCCGCCGTCCGACGTCGGCCCGTCCTCCCGGTCCTCGGCCCAGGCCACGAACCCGAGATCGAACTCCCGTACCCGTACCTCCCGGTGCTGGTACGAGGGCATATCACCGTTGACCCAGCGCTCCGCGCGCTCCTGCGCCTGCGCGAATGTCACCATCGCGCCTCACCCCTCCACCGGGACGGCGCGTGCGAAGCCGCCGTCCACCATCAGGTTCGCCACCGTCTCCAACTCCGGCGGGTTGCCCGCCAGACGCTGCAGGAAGTCGTCGAAGTCCTCACCGCACGGCATCAGCAGCCGCTCGACCCGCTCCTGTGCGGAGAGGCCGTCCGAGTCCCGCGCGTCGTCGTACGGGCAGAACCACACCGAGCCGATCGCCTGCCCCTTCACCTTCACCGCGAGCAGCCCGCCCTGTACGAAGGCCACGCCCAGGTAGTCCTTGGTGAAGTGGTCGCGCAGACACTTGTTGACATAGACGAGGTCATTGACCGCCGCGTCGTCCCGCACCGTGAAGAACGGCTGGTCGACCAGGAGCCCCAGCCCCGCGTCGAGCGCGACGCCCACCGGGGCGCAGCCGCCCGCCGCCTTCAGGAAGGAGCGGTACGCACCGGGCAGCCGGTAACCGAGGTCCTCCTCGGCCCCGAGGATCTGCTCCTCACCGACCGACAGGGACCGGCTGGGCAGCCCGACATGCACCGGCCGGGTCTCCTGCAACTGCCGTGTACCGCGCTTCTCCTGGTCAACAGCGGCCGTCGCCAGCCCGCCGTGGTGCCGCAGCAGCGCCTTCACCTCGACCGGGACCAGTTCCATCCGGCGGCTGTCCGCAACGTGGTGCCAGGTCCAGCCGTGCGGAGTGGCGACCGGCGACAGGCTGCCCCACAACTCGTGCCCGGTGGCGTGCAACGCGGCGTTCGCCGACACGTAGTCGGTCAGCCGCAGTTCGCCTACACCGAACCCCTCGGGCGGATCCGCGATCTCCGCCGCCGCCCGCGCATAGGGCGAGAAGTCCGGAAACCCTCTTTCGTCCACCCGTACGCCCTTGGGGTGGCGGGCGGCCCGGACCGGGTCCGGGAAGTGCACGACCTGCCCGGCGTACGCCGTATTCGGTGGCGCGGCTTTTCCCCCAGCCCGGGGGCTGGAAAGTGCACCCAGCCCTTGCCGACCTGTCGTCATGGCGGTTGCCCCCTGGTGCGTCCGGCTATTGCCGCACAGCCTATGCGCAGTCGTGACAGGGGGTCGCTCCCCGGCCCGGCGGACGATGAGCACAGCTCTTCGAGGCGGCGAGGGGCATTTCGAACTCTCCCGAACGACACGCCGTTCACCGACCGAGCCAGTGTTCGCGGCTACGCGCGCGGTGGCGCCGCGACGTGTCCGCGGCGGCGTCCGCTGTAGCCTCCGCGACAGCGGACGGCAGGAGGGAGAGCTGCCCGGCCGATCCCGGTCCTCCCGCCACCGACGGCACGTCGAACGCGGCGGCAGAGGCACGTACCCGCCCTTCGGCGCCGTCGCGTACGCTCCCCCGAGCGTCCTTACGCCTTGGTGCCCCCGTACGCACCGGCTGTCGCCACACCGGTGACGACCCGTCACCCGACGGTGACCTTCCGTCTCACGACGCGCCGCCAGCACGCAGGCGACTTCCCCATCTGCCTGCACATTTGGCAGGCTGTGCTCCGCAACTCGGGGGATTGCACGGGAGGGCACAACCATGAGCGCACTGCAGGACACCGGCCCAGCCGGCTCAGCACCACCGCCGCCGGGCGACCCCCGGCTCAGCTGGAGCGCCACCGACTACACCGCCGGCCCACCCGTGCTCCGGCACCGCCGCGACGGCATCCTGCCCGCCGTCGCCGCAGCCCTCTCCGTACGCGGCGAAACCCTCACCGCCACCGCGCTCAAGGGCGACCAACCACCCGCCCTCCACCCGCTCGTCCAGGACTTCCTCGACACGCTGAGCAGCGACCGGCGCGAACGCTTCACCGGCCGATGTCCCGAAGCCGTCCTGCTCTCCCGCTACCTCGGCGCCTCCGAAGGCGGCCGCAGCAAACGCGCCTCCCGCAAGCCACTCACCCACGGCGAGGCCCGCCGGGCACTCAAGCAGTCCAAACTCACCGCCCGGCACATCCGCGAGGACGGAGACCCGCAGCACGGCGCATACGCTCCACCCTGCCGTTCCTGCGAAGCGCTGCTCGCACACTTCGGCGTACGACCCATCGATCCGACGGAACGGAGCTGACGTGCCCGCCTTCGAACGCACCGGGTCCACCCGCTTCCCCGTCGCCGTGGACTCCGCCCTGCGCAAGGCCGGCTGGCAGCAAGGCCGTTGGGACATCCAGCAGGCCGAGATCTGGGCCGACACCCTCCGAGCCCACGTCTCCCCCGCCGGACACCGGCACACCGTCTCCCCCGCCGCTGTCGAGGCCTGGGCCGAATTCGGCGGCCTGCGCATCAGCGCCCCCGGCCCGGGACGCCACATCGCCCCGACACCGCTCCTCATCGACCCCGTACGCGGCCTGCACCTCGCCCGCACCCTCGCCGACCTCGGACGCGCCCTGGACACGGAGATCTGCCCGCTCGGCGCGGAGACGGGCGGCACGGGCGCCACCCTCGCCATCGACGGCGAAGGACGCGTCTACAGCGTCGACCACACGGGCGACTGGTTTCTCGGCCCGGACATCGACCAGGCCCTCACCACCCTCATCACCGGCACCCGCCCCGCACGCCTCAGCGTAAACGGCTGACAGCCGGGAGCCGGGTCGGACGGGCCGGACCGACAGACGGCACAGCCGCTCAGGCAGGCGCGGACAGGCGATCGGAGCGCGGGCAAGCGGCGGACCTCGGGACGGCCGCAGGGCGCAGTGATCAAGCGACCGGTACGGGCGGATCCCGGGACGCCCTGTGCCTAGGCAGCCGGCCGGTCGGACGGACGGGCGGCCGCTCGGACGGACGGCCGCTCGGACGGACGGCCGGTAGTGCAGCCCGACCTCTGCACGATCAGACGGCCGGCCCGCGACCCCCTGGAGAAACGATCAGGCCGTACGGTCCGGAAGCACCGCCGACACCCGGAAACCACCGGCCTCCGTCGGCCCCGACACAAACCCCCCGCCCAGCGCGGTCACCCGCTCCCGCATCCCCAGCAGACCGTTGCCCCCACTCGGCAGCCGCGCATCGGAACCACCCTCGGCCGCGGGCCCGTTCTCCACCAGCACCGCCACCTCGGCCTCCCGATGCGCCAGCCTCACCTGCGCCTTCGCACCCGCCGCATGCTTGTGGACATTGGTCAGCGCCTCCTGGACGACGCGGTAGGCGGTCTGCTCCACCTGCGCCGCGTACGGCCGCCCCTCGCCCTCCACCGACAGCTCGACGACCATCCCCGCCGCCCGCGACTCCCCGACCAGCGTCTCCAACTCGCTCAGACACGGACCGTCCCCGGCCTCATGAGCCAGCGGCTCCGCCACGGCCACCGCACCCGGCGCGCCATCCGCGTTCCGGACCTGCGCCAGCGCCAACGGCCGCGCACCGGCCCCACTGCCCGCACCAGCGCCGACGCCGGCACCGGCACCGGCACCGGCACCGGAGTCACTACCCGCGGCACCTCCCGAACTACCCGAACCGGAGCCCAGCACCTCGCCCTCGGAATCCGCCCGCAGCACGCCCAGCATCTCCCGCAGCTCCGTCAGCGCCTGCCGCCCCATGTCCCCCACCAGAGCCGCGTTCTTCGACGCGCGCTCCGGATCCTTCAACGCCACCGCCTGCAACGCCGCTGCGTGCACCACCATCAGGGACACCCGGTGCGCCACCACATCGTGCATCTCCCGAGCGATCCGCGTCCGCTCCTCGTTACGCGCCCACTCGGCACGCTCCTCGGCACGGTCCGCCAGCAGCGACAGCTCCCGCTCCAAGCCGTCCGCCCGCTCACGCAGGCTCTCCACCAGCCGCCGCCGCGCCCCGACGTACAGGCCCAGCAACAGGGACGGGGCGGTCAGCCCCACCGCCATCAGGACGGAGACCAGAATCGCGACCCAGATGGGCGGTGTGTAGCCGTCCTGCCGCATGTCCTGGTGGAAGCGGATGAACGCGATCAGCAGCGTGCCCGCCATCGACATGCCGGCCAGCACGACAGTGATACGGCGCGGCACTTCGGAGGCGGCGAGCGTGTAGAGCCCGACGACGCCCAGCAGAAAACCCATCTCGGCAGGCGTGACCGCGATCGAGACCAGCACGACGGCTATCGGCCACCGCCGCCTCAGCACCAGCGTCGCCCCGGCGACCACACCCAGCAGCACCCCGGCCAGCACCGGGATCCGCGCCTGCCCTGCGAAGGACACACCTTCGAACGTGCACTCCACCGCGGACGCGACGGCCAGCACGATGTCGAGCACCATGCTCCGCCGGCGAGCCCACCACCAGTTCCCTCTGGGCGCGCCCCGCGCGCCCGCTTCCGCAACTGCCCCCGTTGTGGTCATACGCACCAGACTAAGGGCGGGTGCCACCTATTTTCCGGCCCCTGCTCCGACATACGACAAATTCGAACGTGCTCGATATCCACAACTTCCACCCGAACTACTGAATCGTCCAGGCTTTCGACACATTCGCACGCGGACGACGAGGCTGCCGTACATGGTTCAAGCCAAGACAGAGCGGAAGGAGCGCGCCCGCGAGCCGCGGCACAGCGCCAGGACGTACGACGGGATCGTGGCGGAGCTGGGGGTGTCGAAGAGCTCGGTGTCGCTGTGGGTGAGGGATCTGCCGAAGCCACCGAGTCCACCGGGACGCTTGCACCGCATGCGGGAGGCCCGCTGGGCTCCGCACCGACGTGAGCGCGACACCGAGCGCCGGCAGACGAAGTCGGCGGCCGACATGACGGACCGGGAGCGTTCCTGGTCGGCGTCGGGCTCTACTGGGCGGAGGGGGCGAAGAGCACGCCGTACCGACCGAGCGACAACGTCCAGTTCATCAACAGCGACCCCGCGATGATCCGGATCCCGGCCGACATCCGCGGGTCTCGTCTCCGGTAAGGTCTGAGGCGGTGATCCGCCGTGGGGTAACGGCAACCCGCAGGCCTTTGGAGCCTTGAAATGCTGGTTCGAATCCAGCCGGCGGAGCTCAGCCTTCGAATGATTGATCCGGGTCCTGACCACATGGTCAGGACCCGCCGCGTTTCAGGTCTGAAACGCCCCGGTATCCTGCGGGTGTCCACCACCCGAAGCCGAAGGGCCCCCCGTGAGCGCCAACCGCCCGGCAGCCGTCGTCGTCCTCGCAGCGGGTGAGGGCACCCGCATGAAGTCGGCGACCCCCAAGGTCCTGCACTCTCTCTGCGGTCGTTCCCTCGTCGGCCACGTCGTCGCCGCCGCCCGCGAGCTGGAGCCCGAGCATCTCGTCGTGGTCGTCGGCCACGCCCGTGAGCAGGTCACCGAGCATCTCGCCGAGATCGACCCCGGCACCCGCACCGCCGTACAGCACGAGCAGAACGGCACAGGTCACGCCGTCCGGATGGGGCTCGAGGAGCTCGCCCGGAGTGGTGCGGCTCTCGAGGGCACCGTGGTCGTCGTCTGCGGCGACACCCCCCTCCTCACCGGCGGAACCCTCCAGCGGCTGGCCGACGCCCACACCTCCGACAGCAACGCGGTCACCGTTCTCACCGCCGAGGTCCCCGACTCCACCGGCTACGGCCGGATCGTGCGCGACCCGGCCGACGGTGCTGTCACCGCGATCGTGGAGCACAAGGACGCCACCGAGGCGCAGCGGGCGATCACCGAGATCAATTCCGGGGTGTTCGCGTTCGACGGGCGGCTGCTCACGGACGCTCTGGGCAAGGTGCGGACGGACAACAGCCAGGGTGAGGAGTACCTCACCGATGTTCTTGGCATTCTGCGTGAGGCGGGGCACCGGGTGGGGGCCGCGGTGGCGGCCGATCACCGGGAGATTCTCGGGATCAACAACCGTGTCCAGCTGGCCGATGCGCGCGGGCTGCTCAATGAGCGGCTGCTGCGCGAGGCGATGCTGAGCGGCGTGACGGTGATGGACCCGGCGTCGACGTGGGTGGATGTGGCGGTGACGTTCGAGCCGGACGCTGTCGTCCATCCGGGTACGCAGCTGCACGGCTCCACGCACCTGGCGGCGAACTCCGAGGTGGGGCCGGGTTGCACGCTCACCGACACGGTCGTCGGCGCGGGTGCGCGGGTGGTCAATACGGTCGCGGACGGTGCGGAGATCGGCGCGGAGGCGAGCGTCGGTCCGTACGCGTATCTGCGCCCGGGTACGAGGCTCGGCACGAAGGCGAAGGCCGGGACGTATGTGGAGATGAAGAACGCCAAGATCGGGGATGGCACGAAGGTGCCGCACCTGTCCTATGTGGGCGATGCGACGATCGGTGAGTACAGCAATATCGGTGCCGCGAGCGTGTTCGTGAACTACGACGGCGTGAGCAAGCACCACACGACGATCGGCTCTCACTGCCGGACCGGTTCGGACAACATGTTTGTGGCCCCGGTCACGATCGGGGACGGGGCGTACACCGCCGCCGGTTCGGTCATCACCAAGGATGTGCCCCCGGGTTCGCTGGCGGTCGCGCGCGGCCAGCAGCGGAACATCGAGGGCTGGGTGGCTCGTAAGCGCCCGGGAAGCGCTGCCGCGCAGGCCGCTGCCGCGGCTCGTCCCGGCTCCTCCTCGCCGAAGCCCGGCGAGGAGGGGGAGGCCGGGGGCGGGCACTGACGGAGCACCGGTACACCGTGCGGGGCGTACCGTGAGAAGCACGCAAGCACGCACAAAGACCCTCGAAGATTCAGCTGGCAAGGAGACTGTGTTGTGACCGGGATCAAGACGACCGGCGAGAAGAAGCTCATGCTCTTCTCCGGCCGCGCCCACCCCGAGCTGGCGGAGGAGGTCGCCTATCAGCTTGGCGTCGGCCTGGTCCCGACCAAGGTATTCGACTTCGCCAACGGTGAGATCTACGTCCGCTTCCAGGAGTCCGCGCGGGGTGCGGACTGTTTCCTGATGCAGAGCCACACGGCTCCCATCAATAAGTGGATCATGGAACAGCTGATCATGATCGATGCTCTGAAGCGGGCTTCGGCCCGCAGCATCACGGTGATCGTTCCGTTCTATGGCTATGCCCGTCAGGACAAGAAGCACCGCGGCCGCGAGCCGATCTCGGCGCGGCTGATAGCGGACCTGCTGAAGTCCTCGGGCGCCGACCGCATCCTGACAGTCGACCTCCACACCGACCAGATCCAGGGCTTCTTCGACGGTCCGGTGGACCATCTGTTCGCGCTGCCGGTGCTGGCGGACTACGTGGGCGCGAAGGTGGACCGCGAGAAGCTGACGGTCGTCTCGCCGGACGCCGGGCGCGTACGGGTGGCGGACCGCTGGTGCGACCGGCTGGGTGCCCCGCTGGCGATCGTGCACAAACGCCGCGACAAGGACGTCGCCAATCAGGTGACGGTGCACGAGGTCGTCGGTGATGTGAAGGGCCGGGTGTGTGTCCTGGTCGACGACATGATCGACACGGGTGGCACGATCTGCGCCGCGGCGGACGCGCTGTTCGCCAATGGTGCGGAGGATGTGATCGTGACGGCGACGCACGGCGTGCTGTCGGGTCCGGCTGCCGACCGGCTGAAGAACTCCCAGGTGAGCGAGTTCATCTTTACGAACACTCTGCCGACGCCGGGTGAGCTGGAGCTGGACAAGATCACGGTGCTGTCGATGGCGCCGACGATCGCGCGTGCGGTGCGTGAGGTGTTCGAGGACGGCTCGGTGACGAGCCTCTTCGACGAACAAGCATGACCGCCGGGGCGCAGGCGTGACCGCCGCCGGGGCGCAGGGATAACCGGCGCCGTTTCGATCGATTTCCGGGGCAGCCTCCCCGCCGGGTAGACTCATCGGGTTGCTCGGCGAGGGAGGCCGCACTGATCGGTGCGGCGGTCCGTTATCGACGCGCTCTTCGTAGCAGGTCTGTCGTGGGCCGGGTAACGGTCACCGATCATCCCCCGGGGTCCTTCGGGCCCGGGGTACCACCAGATACGAGGAGTGCATCATGGCTGAGGTCAAGATCTCCGCTGAGATCCGTACCGAGTTCGGCAAGGGCGCTGCCCGCCGCACCCGCCGCGAGACCAAGGTTCCCGGCGTTGTTTACGGTCACGGCGGCGAGCCCGTCCACGTTGCGCTGCCGGGTCACGACCTGATGCTGGCGCTCAAGACCTCGAACGTGCTCATCGGCCTCGACATCGAGGGCCGCAAGGAGCTCGTCATTCCCAAGGCTGTGCAGCGCGACCCGATCAAGGGCTTCCTGAAGCACGTCGACCTGCTCGTCGTGAAGAGCGGCGAGAAGGTCGTCGTCGAGATTCCGATCCACACCGAGGGCGAGCTGGCCCCGGGCGGCAACCTGCTCGAGCACGTGCTCAACGCTCTGCCGGTCGAGGCCGAGGCCACGCACATTCCGGAGTCGGTCACCATCTCCATCGAGGGCCTGGAGGCCGGTGCCTCCGTCCTGGCGCAGGACATCACCCTGCCGAAGGGCACCACGCTGGCCGTCGAGGGGGACGCCACCGTGCTGCAGGTTCTGGCCGCGCAGGCCGAGGAGCCCACCGCCGAGGCAGAGGCCGGGGAAGAGGGCGCCGAGGGCGCCGAGGCCTGATCCGCTCCGCGGATCACGCCGGCGGCCCGGGTGCCTGCCGCACGCCGGACGGTGTGCGGCACTCGGCCGGGTCGAGCGTCGTGACGGCAGGACCGGGCCAGGACGGCGAGCGGCATCCGGCCCGGTCGGGCTCGCAGGGCAGCCGGGTAACCGCCCGGTGCTGTCGTGGCTGCGGCCGTACGGGACGAGACACTGTGCCGGTCGGCGCGTCGGCATCCAGGTGTCCAGGCGTCACAGCGTCCAGGCGGGGTCACGGCGCGTGGGCGTCGGCCCCTCAAGGGGCCTGCTCCCGAAGAAACTGTTTCCCAGCCGCCGTTCCGCGCTGTAGGCGCGGGGCGGCGGTTGTCCTGCCGAGGAGACGTACATGACGGACGAAGCGGGCCCCTGGCTCATCGTGGGGTTGGGCAATCCCGGGCCCGACTACGCGGCCAACCGCCACAACGTGGGATTCATGGTGGCCGATCTGCTCGCGCAGCGCGTCGGCGGCCGGTTCAAGGCGCACAAGTCCCGTGCCCAGGTGGTCGAGGGGCGTCTCGGCACTCCTGGTCCGTCGAGCCGGCGGGTGGTGATCGCCAAACCGATGTCGTACATGAACCTGTCGGGTGGGCCGGTGGCCGCGCTGCGGGATTTCTACAAGGTGCCGCTCGAGAACATCGCGGTGATCCATGACGAACTGGATATCGACTACGGTGCGTTGCGCCTGAAGAAGGGCGGCGGCGACAACGGGCACAACGGTCTGAAGTCGATCAGGAAGTCCATGGGGCCGGACTACTTGCGCGTCCGGTTCGGGATCGGCCGGCCGCCGGGGCGGATGGATGTGGCGGCCTTCGTGCTGAAGGACTTCTCGTCCACGGAGCGCAAGGAGTTGGACTACTTCGTGGACCGTGCGGCGGACGCGGTGGAGACGCTGATGGCGGACGGGCTGGAGCGGGCACAGGGGACGTACAACTGCTAGCCGGGCTCAATGGGGCAGGGGTGGACAGCTCCTCCCAAGGCGATGACAGAAGGTTGACCCGGAGCTTCCGGATGCCCAAGGATCGCCGCCATGGCCAAGAGCACTACCAGACGCAGCGGCGTACGACGTGCGGGCGAGAGCGCCTACGGGTTGCTGCTGGTCGGCAAGAACACGGTGATGGCTGGGGTTGCGCTGCTGCTGTTGGTCGCGGGCGTGTGGACGTCGTGGGGCACCGCGCAGCACGCGATGCTGAGCAAGGGCCGTGAGCGGGGCACGGTCACCGTCGCCAAATGCGGCGAGGAGATGTGCACGGGGCCGTTCGTTCCGGCCGACGCGGCGGCGCCCGAGCGTCCGAAGGTGAAAATCGAGAAGGCCGTCACCCACAAGCAGGGCGAGCGGCTGCTGGTGGCGGTGAAGCCGGGGACGGATCAGGTCATACGTACCGGGTGGGCCGGGGTTCTGCACGCCTGGCTGCCGCTCGGGGGTGCGCTGTTCCTGGCGGCGCTCGTGGTGGCCGGAGGGCTGCGGATGCGGCGTACGGCTTGGGGGCTGGGCCTGCTGGGCGCGGCTCTGCTGGGCGCGTCGTTCGCGACGCTCTGACGCGAGGTTCTGACCCGAGGCGCGAGGTTCTGACGCGAGGTCCTGGTACGGCGTGCTCGTACGGGCGTGCTTCTACGGCGCCCCGGCATGATGCTCGGACCGGCTCTCGGCGCTCGAACAGGCCACCGGGGCCGAATTGTTATGCGTGATCAATGGAGCATCCGGGGTTCAAAGGTGCAGATGGGTCGCCCGGTGACTTGACCGCTCCCACGGCCACCTGGAAGCTGAGCCGCCACCCCCCACCTCCTTCTGCCTCAAGAAGTTGGTATGCCATGCGCACCCTCTCCTCGGCATGCGCGGTGACTGCAGCCGCTGCGGCTTCGCTGCTGCTCGGCCCTGCCGCATATGCGACCCCTCCCGGTGACAACGGGACCGTGAAGATCCACGACGCAGGGACCGGCGAGGAACTCCGCCGGAATGAACCGCACGTCTGCACCTTTTACCTCGACGCGTTCGGCTTCGACGGTGGCCAGCAGGTCGACTGGAAGATCGTCGGGATGCCGCCGACCGGCACCAAGGGCGTCGTCGCCGAAAGCGGTGCCCTGACGCTCGACGCGGAGGGGCACGGCCGCAGCGATGACCTGTCGTTGCCGGACGGCCACTACAAGCTGATCTGGAACTTCGACGGCGAGCACGGCCGAGCGAAGCACAAGGTCTTCTGGAGCGCTTGCGAGGATGACGGGAAGCCGGGCGAGAAGCCCGGCGGGAAGCCGTCTGCGAAGCCCAGCAGCAAACCGTCCCAGCAGCCGACGGCCGAGCCCACCGCCTCCGGACCCGCCTCCTCCGCGGCCCCGGCACCGTCTCCGAACGGCGGTGACAGTGGTGGCGGCGACCTCGCCGAGACCGGCGCTTCGGTGGGCGGCGTCTCCGTCGCGGCAGCGCTGCTGCTCGGCGCGGGCGGCGTCATGGTGATGCGTCGCAGGTCACGCGGTCAGGGCTAGCGCGCAACCGCGCACAGCCACGTAAGACGGCGGCGCCGTACCCACCTCGTTCGGGTACGGCGCCGCCGTCGTGCGTACTGCCGCTGCGCGCAGCGGCACCGGGTGTCAACCCGTGTTGCGCAGGCCCGCCGCCACGCCATTGACGGTGAGCAGCAGGGCGCGTGCGAGCAGCGGGTCGGGCTCCTCGCCGCGTTCTGCGGCGCTGCGCTGCCGGTCCAGCAGGGCGACCTGGAGGTAGGAGATCGGGTCGAGGTAGGCGTCCCGGACCCGCAAGGTCTGCCGGAGCACGGGGCTGGAGCCGAGGAGTTCGCTCTCCCCGGTGATGCGGAGGACTTCCTGGACGGTGAGCTCGTGTTCGGCCCGGATGGTGTCGAAGACGTGCTTGAGGTCGTCCGGGACCAGGGTGTCGACGTAGTGGCGGGCGATCCGCAGATCGGTCTTGGCCAGCGTCATCTCGACGTTGGACAGGAAGTTGCGGAAGAAGTGCCACTGGCCGTGCATTTCGCCGATGACGACCTCGAGTCCGGCTTCGCGTGCTGCCTTCAGCCCGGAGCCGACGCCGAACCAGCCGGGCACGATCTGCCGGGACTGGGTCCAGCCGAACACCCACGGGATGGCTCGCAGCCCGTCGAGCCCGGCACCGGAGTCCGGCCGCCGGGAGGGGCGGGAGCCCAGGTGCAGCTCGGCGAGCTGGTCGACGGGGGTCGAGGCGAAGAAGTACGCGGGCAGGTCCGGGTCCTCGACGAGGCGGCGGTAGGCGCCGTGGGCCGCGTCGGAGACGGTGTCCATGGTCGCGTCCCAGCGGGCCAGGGCCTCGTCGGACTGGCGCGGTGCGGTGTGCAGGGCCGAGGCCTGGAGGGTGGCGGCGACCGTCAGCTCCAGGTTTTCGCGGGCGAGGGAGGGGACGAGGTACTTGTCGGAAATGACCTCGCCCTGCTCGGTCACCTTGATCTCGCCCTCGAGGGTGCCCCAGGGCTGGGCGAGGATCGCGTCGTGGGAGGGGCCGCCGCCGCGGCCGACCGTGCCGCCTCGGCCGTGGAAGAGCCGCAGCCGTACGCCGTAGCGGTGTGCGACGTCGCGCAGTCGCCGCTGGGCGCGGTGGATCTCCCACTGCGAAGTGGTGATGCCGCCGAACTTGGAGGAGTCGGAGTAGCCGAGCATGACCTCCTGGACGTCGCCGCGCAGGGCGACCAGGCGCCGGTAGGAGGGGTCGGCGAGCATGTCGTCGAGGATGCGGTCCGCCTGCTTGAGCTCGTCCGTGGTCTCCAGCAGCGGGACGATGCCGATCTTCGCCCAGCCGCTGTGCAGGTCGATGAGCCCGGCCTCGCGGGCGAGGACGGCGGCGGCGAAGACGTCGTCGGCGCCCTGGCACATGGAGATGATGTAGGACTCGATGACCTCGGGGCCGAAGCGGCGCAGGGCCTCGCCGATGGTCTGGAAGACGCCGAGGGTCTTCTGGCCGGCGGCGTCGAGCGGTGCCGGGCTGGGGGCGAGCGGGCGGCGGGAGCGCAGCTCCTTGGCCAGGAGCCTGCCGCGGTAGTCGCGCGGCATGTCGGCGTACCGCCAGGACTCCTCGCCGAGCCGGTCGAAGAGCTGGCCGAGGGCGTGGTGGTGGACGTCGGCGTGCTCGCGTACGTCCATGGTGGCCAGCTGGAGGCCGAAGGCGGCGAGGGTGCGGATCGTACGGTCCATGCGGCCGTCGGCGAAGAGGCCGCCCCGGTGGGCGCGCAGCGACTCCTGGACGAGCGTGAGGTCGTGCAGCAGCTCGCCGGTGCCGAGGTAGTCGCGGCCCGGCTCGTGGGCGGTGCCCCTGGCCAGCCGCTCGCGGGTGTTGACCAGCTTCTGGCGGATGCAGGTGGCCTTGAGACGGTAGGGCTCTTCGGCGTTGAGGCGCTTGTAGCGGGGGCTGATCTCGGGCAGCCGCTCCAGGTCGGTCTGGAGGGAGGAGAGGAGTTCCTCGGTGGCGCCGGTGTAGCGGATGGAGTGGGAGAGCAGGCCGCGCAGGAAGTCGATGAGTTCGAGGGCGTCGGTGATGCCGTGCTCGTGCTGGAGGATCAGCACCTCCCAGGTGACCTCGGGGGTCACGTTGGGGTTGCCGTCGCGGTCTCCGCCGATCCAGGTGCCGAAGGTGAGGGGGCGGGTGCCCGTGGGGAATTCCACACCTACGCGTTCGAGCTCGGCGCTGAGGTCCTCGAGGACGTCGCCGACGGCGCCCTGGTGGAGCTCGTCGAGGTAGTAGATGGCGTTGCGGGCCTCGTCGGCGGGCTCGGGGCGGGCGACGCGGAGCTCGTCGGTCTGCCAGACGAGGTCGATGTTCTCGGCGAGCCGGAGGTCGGTGCGGCGGGTGTCGCCGGAGTCGTCGGTCTCCAGGAGGGCGGCGATGCGGCGGAGCTTGGTGAGGACGCTGCGCCGGGCAGCTTCGGTGGGGTGCGCGGTGAAGACGGGCCGTACGTTGAGGTGCCGGACGGTGTCCCGCAGATGCTCGGGGTCGGCGTCCTTCAGCCGGTCGGCCGTACGGGCCAGCAGACCGCCCTCGGCGGCGCGGCGCGCGCGCAGCTCCTTGCCGCGGTGGACCTGTTCGGTGACGTTCGCCAGGTGGAAATAGGTGGAAAACGCCCTGACGAGCTGGGCGGCGGTCTCCAGGTCGGTCTCACCGAGGAGGGCGGCGGCGGCTTCGCCATCCGTCCGGGTGAGCGCGCGGACACGTTCGACAAGATCGAGAAGATCGGGGCCTTCCTGGCGTACCAGGGTCTCGCCCAGCAGCTCGCCGAGGCGGCGGATGTCGGCACGCAGCGCGGCGTTGTCGCTGGTCTCGGGGGTGATGTCGGCACTGCTCACAGGTGCGGCTCCTTGCAGTGGATGAGCACATTGGGCGGGGTGCGGACCGCGCTGTCCGACGTTCACCAGGATAGATGTCTGTTGCCGCGCCGTTGTCCTCAGCCCATTTGCCCGTTCATCCAGCCCTGCCATACTTACGATGCCGTAGGTTACGGTCCCGTAGCCATGCCCAGTTCAATGAGGGAACTCCACATGACCACAAGCCCCGATGTGATCGAGGACGCCCCGAACGGGGCCGACACCCAATCCGTCGCCACCCTGGGCGGTGACAGCAAGAGATCGATCGAACAGATCGCTCTGCTGCTGTTCATCACCGTGCCATTCCTTGCCCTGGTCGCAGCGGTACCGCTGGCGTGGGGGTGGGGGGTGAGCTGGCTGGACCTGGGACTGATGGTGTTCATGTACTACCTGGGCTGCCACGGCATCACCATCGGCTTCCACCGCTACTTCACGCACGGGTCCTTCAAGGCGAAGCGGCCCCTGCGGATCGCGCTGGCGGTCGCCGGCTCGATGGCCGTCGAGGGTCCGCTGGTGCGCTGGGTCGCCGACCACCGCAAGCACCACAAGTTCTCGGACGACGAGGGCGACCCGCACTCGCCGTGGCGGTTCGGTGAGACGCTCCCCGCCCTGATGAAGGGCCTGTGGTGGGCGCACATCGCCTGGATGTTCGACGAGGAGCAGACGTCGCAGCACAAGTACGCGCCCGACCTGATCAAGGACCCGACGATCCGCCGGATCTCGCGGCAGTTCGTCTGGTGGACAACGGTGTCACTGGCCATCCCGCCACTGGTCGGCGGTCTGGTGACCTGGTCCTGGCAGGGTGCTGTGACGGCGTTCTTCTGGGGCTCGCTGGTGCGGGTCGCGCTGCTGCACCACGTCACCTGGTCGATCAACTCCATCTGCCACGCGGTCGGCAAGCGCCCGTTCAAGTCACGCGACAAGTCCGGAAATGTCTGGTGGCTGGCGGCGCTGTCGTGCGGTGAGTCCTGGCACAACCTGCACCATGCCGACCCGACGTCGGCGCGCCACGGCGTGATGAGGGGACAGATCGACTCGAGCGCCCGCATCATCCGCTGGTGCGAGCAGTTGGGCTGGGCGTACGACGTGCGCTGGCCGAGCGCGGAGCGGATCGATGCCCGGCGTAAAGGCGATATCTCAGATGAAGCCGGGGACGCGAAGGCTGCATGATTGACGGCGTGGCGATTGACAGCAGCAGTGAAAAGAGCCGGACTTCCGCTTCAGCGGGCCGACGGGCGCGCCGGGTGCGGATGACCGGCAAGGAGCGCCGGGAGCAGCTGCTGGACATCGGCCGCGCGCTCTTTGCCGAGAAGGGTTTCGAGGGCACGTCGGTGGAGGAGATCGCGGCGAAGGCCGGGGTCTCGAAGCCGGTGGTGTACGAGCACTTCGGCGGCAAGGAGGGGCTGTACGCGGTCGTGGTGGACCGGGAGATGCGGCAGCTCCTCGACATGGTGACCGGGGCGTTGACAGCCGGGCACCCACGGGAGCTGCTCGAGCAGGCCGCCTTCGCCCTGCTGGACTACATCGAGAGGTATACGGACGGGTTCCGCATCCTGGTGCGGGATTCTCCGGTGGCCCAGTCCACGGGCACCTTCGCCTCGCTGATCAGCGATATCGCCACCCAGGTGGAGGACATCCTGGGCCTGGAGTTCAAGGCCCGGGGCTTTGATCCCAAGCTGGCGCCGCTGTATGCGCAGGCACTGGTGGGGATGGTGGCACTGACGGGGCAGTGGTGGCTGGATGTGCGCAAGCCGAAGAAGGCCGAGGTGGCGGCGCATCTGGTGAATCTGGCCTGGCACGGGCTGGACGGGCTGGAGCCGAAGCCGAGGCTGATCGGGCACCGGCGGAACTGAGCGGGCCCCGGCCGAGCGCGCGGAGACCGGCCGAGCGGACCGGGCGTGCGGAGCTGAGCGTACGGAACTGAGCGTACGGACTGAGCGTGGCCGCCGCTGCACACGCGTCCGGGATGGCGGAACTGAGCGAACACCCGCCGAACGGGCCGGACACCGGTCGAGCCGTGGGGTACCGGCAGGAGCGGGGCGCTTCGCGGTGTGCCCGGGCGCCCCGCCCCCTCCTGCCGGCCTGACCGGCTACAGCGGCTCCAGGAACTCCAGACGGTTGCCGACCGGGTCCTCGGAGAAGAAGCGGCGGTGGCCGGGGAGGTCGTCGTCCCAGACGACGGGCGCGCCCGCTGCGGCGAGGCGGGCTCCGAAAGCTTCGATGTCCACGACCCGCAGGCCGGGATGGGCCTTCCGCGCGGGCCGGAAGGCCGCTTCCGTCCCTAAGTGCAGCCGCACCGCGCCGGAGGTGAACCAACAACCGCCGCGGGCGGCGAGCACCGGCGGTTTCGTGACCTCCGTCATACCGAGGACTCCGCAGTAGTAGGCGCGGAGCGCGGCTTCACTGCCTGGCGGAGCGGCCAGCTGTACGTGATCGATGGCGCTGAGCATCAGGAGATCCTCCGGGCCACGGCGAAGATCCGCCGGAAGGGGAAGACCGTACCGTGCGGGCCCGGCGGGTAGGCCTTGCGGAGCAGGTCGCGGTACTGGGCGAGGAACTCCTCGCGGGCCGGCTCGTCGTCCGCGAGCGCAGTGAGTACGGGCCGCAGCGCCGTGCCCTTCACCCAGTCGAGGACCGGGTCCTCCCCCTGGAGAAGCTGTATGTAGGTGGTCTCCCAGGCGTCGGCCTCGCAGCCGAGGTCCACCAGCCGGGTCAGGTACTCCCACGGTTCGAGGACGTGGACGAAGCTCCGGCCGTGGCTGCCGAGCCGCTCCCGCCACTGCTGGGCGTCGCACAGCTCGCCCAGCAGCGCGTGGCTGGGTGAGACGAAATTCCCGGGGACCTGGAAGGCGAGGATCCCGCCGGGGGCCAAGGCGTCGGTCCAGGCCGCGAAGGACGCGGCGTGACCCCGCACCCACTGGAGTGCGGCGTTGGAGACGATCAGGTCGTACGGCTCGTCGGGTATCCAACGGGCCGCGTCGGCTATCCGGAAGTCCAGGCTGCCGCCGCCCGGGGTCGAGCCCGCGTACTCGGCGGCCCTGGCGAGCATCTCGGGCGAGTTGTCGAAGCCGGTGACGCGGGCCTGGGGCCAGCGGTCGGCGAGAAGCGCGGTGACGTTGCCCGGGCCGCAGCCGAGGTCGGCGATCCGGGCCGGACGGCCGCCGGTCGGCAGCGTGGGGATCCGGGCGAGGAGGTCGAGGAAGGGGCGGGTCCGGTGGCTCGAGTGGCGAAGATACTGTTGTGGATCCCAGGTGGGTGCTGGCATCTGTGAGGCCCCCTTGAAGGTACGGACGAACAGAAGCGGAATCGCTCCTAGCGCCGACGATGCCCATACGTTGACCAGAATATCTCTTGACGTCAAGAGACTTCATGTCGACAGATCTACTACACTGATCGCCATGGAGGACGAGGTCGATCGGCTGGTCGCAGCATGGCGCCGGGAGCGCCCCGACCTCGACGTGGAACCACTCGAGGTCCTGAGCCGGGTCAGCCGGCTCGCGCGGCATCTCGACCGCGCCAGGCGGCTCGCCTTCTCCGAGCACGGCCTGGAGCCATGGGAGTTCGACGTACTGACCTCGCTGCGCCGGGCGGGAGCCCCGTATCAGCTGTCACCGGGTCAGCTGCTGACCCAGACCCTGGTCACCTCCGGGACGATGACCAATCGCATCGACCGGCTCGCGAAGAAGGGCCTGGTCGAGCGACTGCCCGACCCCAGCGACCGGCGCGGTGTGCTGGTACGGCTCACCGGCGAGGGACAGGAACGCGCCGACCAGGCGCTCGCCAGGCTGCTCGCCCAGGAGCGGGCGATCCTCGCCGAGCTGTCCCACCGGCAGCGCGGTGAACTCGCCGATCTCCTACGCCAGTTGACCGCTCCCTTCGACAACGTCCCCGGCTGACAACGCCGGGCGGGAACGCGGCTCCGTCGCACGAGCCCGTACGGAATGCCGGGCGGGCGGCTCCGGATGTCTCAACAGCCGTCGGCCCGGCGGCCGTTCCTCATCCCACACTGCCCACCGCAGGAAGGTCCAGGTCCACCGGCCCCACACCCGCTCTGCGTGCCAGGGCCACCGCGGCCAGGGTCGAGTGGACGTCGAGCTTCCCCAGCACGTTCTGCATATGTGTGCGGACCGTATGCGGGGAGAGGAAGAGCCGCTCCGCGACGGCCTTCCGCCCGAGGCCTGCCACCATGCAGCGCAGCACCTCGCGCTCCCGCGGGGTCAGCGACTCCACCAGGCGCTCACTCTCGGTGCGGTGCTTACGGGCCGCGGTCAGCTCCCGCAGCACACCCGTGAGCAGGGCGGGAGGGAGGTGCGTCTCATCGCGCAGCACCCCGCGGATGACCGCGAGCAGCCGGGAGAGGGAGCAGTCCTTGGCAACCCAGCCGGAGGCTCCTGCCTGCAGGGCCGCGGCGGCGCGGCCGGAGTCGTCGCACTCGGCGAGTACTACGGTGCGCACCTCCGGCTGGCCCGAACGGACGCCGGCCACCAGGGACAACCCGTCGACCGAGCCGTCCGGCGCCGCCTCCGTGGAACCGATCGCCGCGGCCCTCCGGGGGTCGTTCGCACCCAGGTCCGCGTCGACCAGCAGGACGTCGAAACGGCGCCCTTCGGAGGCCGCGCGCTCCATGCAGCGCAGTGCGGCGGGCCCGCTTCCGGCGGCCGCCACGTCCACATCCGTCTCGGCGGCGAGGGCCGCGGCGAGCGACTCGGCGAAGATCCGGTGATCGTCCACCACCAGGACCCGAATACGTGTCATCAGCGACCCCCTGTCCCGGGGAACCTGCAGAGTGGGGTACGGCGAACGAGGCGGAGGAACACGCAGCCGCACGGCCGCCGCCGTGCCCTGACTGCCACCCCACCCCGGGCGCCGTACCCGACTGTCTCGCCCCCTGATCAGCACCGGCCCCCACCGGTGCTGTGCATCAGCGTACGGCTGCGCTCGGACGACGGAAGCGGATTGGGAAAAGTGTTTGCCCTGGCTGCGTAGGGTGATCCCTATGTTTCGTCTTGAGGCAGAAGTCGACAAAGAACGCCGTGCTTTGATCTCCGAGCGGCTGCACGGCTCCAACGCGGCGCGCTCTCCCGTCATGCGTGCGCTGCGCGGTACCCCCGCCGATGAAGAAGTCCCCCTGCATGTCTTCGCGTTGGACGACTCCGGTGAGGTCGTCGGCGGACTCATCGGCTACACCTGGGCCCACTGGCTCCATGTCGACCTGCTGTGGATCGACGAGCGGCAGCGCGGCTCGGGGCTCGGCAGTGCCCTGATGTCGCGTGCGGAGAAGATCGCCCGCGACGAACGGCACTGCGTGCACGCGCGCGTGGAGACCTGGGATTTCCAAGCGCCCGGCTTCTACCAGAAGTTGGGGTACACGATCGTGGGCACGGTGGAGGAATATCCGCCGGGCGCAACCGACTATCTGCTGGTCAAGCCGCTGACCGGCGGGTAGTTCACCCTTCGGGCCACGGGCCCGGCCCAGACCCCGTTCCGCACACCGGCGCTCGGAGTCAGGTCACGCCAAGCGCCGCGCGCCGGCGGACGGCACTGCCGGGAAGATGCGCGGGGCGCGGTGCCCGGCCGCGGCGAAAGCCTCCATGACCTCCTTGGTCACGGCGTCCGCGACCGCCTCCTCGACCAGGACGACCGCCGAGCCACCGAAGCCGCCGCCGGTCATCCGCGCTCCGAGCGCGCCGGCCGCGTTCGCCGACTCCACCACCAGGTCCAGTTCCGCGCACGAGACCTCGAAGTCGTCGCGCAGCGAGGCGTGTCCGGCGGTGAGGACGGGGCCGGTGGCCCGGGTCTCCCCCGCGCCGAGGAGGGAGACGACCTCCTCCACGCGCGCGTTCTCGGTCACCACGTGGCGTACGTAGCGGCGTACGACCGGGTCGTCGAGCTCGGCCAGCGCATCGTCCAGATGCGCCAACGCAACGTCCCGCAAGGCGCGAACGCCCAGCGCACGTGCCCCCTCCTCACAGCCCGCGCGCCTCCTCGCGTACGCCCCGTCGCCGAGCTCGTGCTTGACCCGGGTGTCGACGACGAGCAACCGCAGCCCCTGGGCCGCGAGGTCGAAGGGGACCTGGCGCTGGGAGAGATCCCTGGTGTCGAGGTGCAGCGCGTGGCCCTCGGTACAGCAGGCCGCGGCGGTCTGGTCCATGATCCCGCAGGGGACGCCGACGAAGACGTTCTCCGCGCGCTGGCTCATCAGGGCCAACTGCCGGCGGTCCAGGCCGAGTCCGAAAAGGTCGCCCAGGGCGAGGGCGGTGACGACCTCAAGAGCCGCCGAGGAGGAGAGCCCCGCGCCGACCGGGACGGTGGACTCCAGGTGGATGTCCGCGCCCGTGACCGGATGCCCGGCGTCCCGCAGGGCCCACACCACCCCGGCGGGGTACCCGGCCCAGCCTCCTGACCCGCCCGGCTCCAGACCGTCCACGCGGAGCTCGACGACGCGCCCCTCGACATCCGAGGAGTGCAGTCGCAGCAGCCCGTCCTGGCGCCGGGAGACGGCGGCGACCGCGGTGTGCGGAAGGGCGAGCGGGAGCACGAACCCGTCGTTGAAGTCGGTGTACTCGCCGATCAGGTTCACCCGTCCCGGTGCGGACCACACGCCGTCGGGCGCGGAGCCGTACAGCTCCCGGAACGTGGAGGTGAGCCGGTCGGTCACGCTTCGTTCTCCCTCTTCTGGGCGAAGGTCCAGGCGTCGGCGACGATGGCGGCGAGGTCGGCGCGGCGCGGCCGCCAGCCCAGGCGGTCACGGGCCTGCTCCGCGGAGGCGACGAGGACGGCCGGGTCGCCGCCCCGGCGTGCCGCCGTGATCTCGGGGATCGGATGGCCGGTGACCTTGCGGACGGTCTCGATGACCTCGCGGACGGAGAAGCCGTTGCCGTTGCCGAGGTTGCAGATCAGATGCTCGCCGGGACGGGCGGCATCGAGGGCGAGGAGGTGGGCCTCGGCGAGGTCGGCGACATGGATGTAGTCGCGGATGCAGGTGCCGTCGGGGGTCGGGTAGTCGTCACCGAAGACGGAGATCGCCTCCCGCCTGCCCTGGGCGACCTGGAGGACGAGCGGGATGAGGTGCGACTCGGGGTCGTGCCGCTCGCCGTACGCCCCGTACGCCCCGGCGACGTTGAAGTAGCGCAGCGAGACGGCGGCCAGGCCGTGGGCGGCGCACTCGCCGCTGATCATGTGGTCGACGGCGAGCTTGGAGGCGCCGTAGGGGTTGGTCGGCGCGGTGCCGGCGTCCTCGCGGATGGGGGTGTGAACCGGCTCGCCGTAGGTGGCGGCGGTGGAGGAGAAGACGAGGGTGCGGACGCCGGCGTCGCGCATGGCGGCGATGAGCTCGGTGCTGCCGCCGACGTTGTTGCGCCAGTACTTCTCCGGGTTGGTGACGGACTCGCCCACCTGGGAGAAGGCGGCGAAATGCAGCACGCCGTCGTAGGAGGCGTCGAACCACTCGGCTCCGCTCCCGGAGGAGAGGTCCTGGACGCGGCCCTCGATGAACTCCGCGTCCGCCGGAACCGCCGCGCGATGGCCGGTGGACAGGTCGTCGAGCACGGTCACCCGGTGACCGGCTTCCAGCAGATGCGCGGCGACCACGCTGCCGACATATCCGGCGCCGCCGGTGACCAGGTACTTCTTCTGCTGGGCCTGCTGCCCCTGCTGCCCGTTGCTCACTTGCTCGCTACCTCTCGCAGTCGCGTCGCCGCGGTCTCCGGCGGCACATCGTTGATGAACACATTCATGCCGGATTCGGAACCCGCGAGAAACTTCAGCTTGCCGGAAGTGCGTCGAATGGTGAAAAGCTCGAGGTGGAGAGCGAAGTCACCCCGCTCGACGCCACGCTCGTCCCAGCCGCCGAACGGCGCCTGGTGCCAGGCCGAAATGTACGGGGTGGGAGGTTCGTCCGCCCCGAAGATCCGGTCGAAGCGCTGCAACAGTTCCAGATAGATCTGTGGAAACTCTGTGCGCGCGCCGTCGTCGAGCGCGAGCAGGTCCGGCACCCGCACGTTGGGGTAGAGGTGCACCTCGTACGGCCAGTGGGCGGCGTACGGGACAAAGGCGGTCCAGTGCTCGCCCGCCAGCACGACGCGGCGGCCGTCGGCGCGTTCATCCGCCAGGACGTCGTCGAAGAGGTTCCGCCCCGCGGTGCGCTCGCGGTGTCCGGCCAGGGATCGCAGCATCAGCTCCGTACGGGGCGTGGTGAAGGGATAGGCGTAGATCTGGCCATGCGGGTGGCCGAGGGTGACCCCGATCTCCTCTCCGCGGTTCTCAAAGCAGAAGACCTGCTCGACGGAGGCCAGCCGGGACAGTTCGGAGGTGCGATCGGTCCACGCGTCGAGCACCAGACCGGCCTGCGAGTGGCTGAGATCGGCGAAGGAGGCGTCGTGGTCGGAGGTGAAGCAGACGACCTCGGACCGGCCGGAGTCGCCCGCCAGGGAGGGAAAGCGGTTCTCGAAGACGGCGACGTCGTAGTCGGCGGCGGGGATCTCGGTGTGCCGGCCGTTGCGGGAGGGGCAGAGCGGGCACTCGTCGGCCGGCGGGTGGTAGGTGCGGGCCTGGCGGTGGGAAGCGATGACGACGGCGTCGCCGAGGAGCGGGTCGTGGCGGATCTCGGAGGCGGTGGAGACGCGGTCGAGGGGCCGCTGGTCGAAGGCGTCGCGCACCACGTCGTCACGGGCGTCGTAGTAGATCAGCTCGCGGCCGTCCGCGAGCCGGGTCGTCGTCCTCTTCACTCCGGACTCCTCGCCACTCCCACCCAAACGCAATCGAACATAGTGAAGCACAACTCAACAGTCGGGCCAAGAGTGCGTGCGCCTACGCATCGCCCCGAGCGCAGGACATCATCACGATCAGTCAAAGAAATCCAACAGATCCGTTCAATTTCTCACCACAGCAGCGTACGTTTCCGTTCGTTCCGATCGCTCAAGGCCGCGCCTTCTGGGGACCGCACCCCAGACCCCCGAAGAGAGTGATGCATGCACTACCTGGCAGACGGACTCCGACTCCCCACCAACGCGCTCGACTACACGATCCTGTTCCTCTACTTCGCCGTGGTCCTCGGCGTCGGGTTCGCCGCCAAGCGGAGCGTGAAGACGAGCCTCGACTTCTTCCTCTCCGGGCGGTCGCTCCCCGCCTGGGTCACCGGTCTCGCCTTCGTCGCCGCCAACCTCGGCGCCCTCGAGATCCTGGGCATGGCGGCGAACGGCGCCCAGTACGGCGCGTACACCGTGCACTGGTACTGGGTCGGCGCCATCCCGGCCATGGTCTTCCTCGGCCTGGTGATGATGCCCTTCTACTACGGCTCGAAGGTGCGGTCCGTTCCCGAGTTCCTGCTGCACCGCTACGGGCCGTCCTCGCATCTGCTCAGCTCGATCATCTTCTCCGTGGCGTCCGTGCTGATCGCGGGCGTCAACCTCTACGCGATGGCGATCGTGATCGAGGCGCTGCTCGGCTGGCCGCAGTGGGTGGCCATCGTCGTCGCCGGCTTCTTCGTCCTCGCCTACATCACGCTGGGCGGGCTCTCCTCGGCGATCTACAACGAGGTGCTGCAGTTCTTCGTCATCCTCGCCGCGCTCATCCCGCTCACCGTCGTCGGCCTCGAGCGGGTCGGGGGCTGGAGCGGACTCGCCGACTCGCTGACCGGCAGTCACGGCGACAACTTCACGTCAGCGTGGGGCGGTACGGGTATCGGTACCGACAACCCGCTGGGGGCCAACTGGCTCACCATCGTGCTCGGTCTCGGCTTCTGCCTGAGCTTCGGCTACTGGACGACCAACTTCGCCGAGGTGCAGCGCGCCCTGTCGGCCAGGAACCTCTCCGCCGCCAAGCGCACCCCGCTGATCGCCGCGTTCCCGAAGATCTTCATCCCGCTGATCGTGGTCGTGCCCGGCCTGATCGCGCTGGTGATGGAGCCGGACCTGGGCAAGGAGGGCAGCGGACTGGAGTACAACGACGCGATCCCGGTGCTGATGCGCGATCTGCTGCCGAACGGCGTGCTGGGCCTGGCCGTGACCGGCCTCCTGGCCGCCTTCATGGCAGGCATGGCGGCGAATGTGTCGTCCTTCAACACGGTCTTCACCAACGACATCTGGGGCGCCTACATCAGGAGGGGCCGCGAAGACGCGTACTACCTTGCGACCGGGCGCGTGGTGACGGCGGTCGGGGTGCTGGGCGGCATGGGGACGGCCTTCATCGCCTCGTCGTTCAGCAACATCATGAACTATCTGCAGACGCTGTTCTCGTTCTTCAACGTGCCGCTGTTCTGCGTCTTCATCATCGGCATGTTCTGGAAACGGGCCACTGCGGCGGCCGGGTTCTGGGGTCTGCTCAGCGGCACCGTCGCCGCGATGATCAACTACTTCTGGTTCTACAAGGAGGACGTCATCTCGATCCCGAGCGACCAGGGGGCCAACTTCGTCTCCGCGATCGTGGCGTTCGTGGTCGGTGGCGTGGTGATGCTCGCGGTCTCGCTGTTCACCAAGCCCAAGCCGGTCGAATCCCTCGCCGGGCTCGTGTACGGCACGGTCTCCCCCGGTCTGGCCGAGCCCGCGGCGCCGGGCGACGAGGCCTGGTACCGGCGCCCGGCCCTGCTGGGCTGGTCCGCGATCATCCTCGCGACCCTCTGCTACATCCCGTTCTCCTTCTGATCCCCTGACCGGAAAGAAGCCCGCACATGAGCGACGAGTACGAGTACCAGCACGAGGTCGAGGAACTGGAGGAGAAGTCCGCGACGGCGGCCCGGCTCTTCGACGTACGGCGCATCATCGGCGGCCTGTTCGTGGTCTACGGCGTCATCGTCACGATCGCCGGGATCACCGTCTCGGACGCGGATCTGAAGAAGGCCGAGGACATCAACATCAATCTGTGGACAGGCCTGGCCATGCTCGCCCTCGGCATTCTCTTCCTGGTGTGGCTGAAGCTGCGGCCGACACCGCCGCCGCCGCCACTGCCGGCATCCGACACCGAGCAGCAGCCCTGAGGCCCCGGCGGTGCCGCGGGGATGTACGGACCCCTCACGTCCGCTGCGGCCCCGTACATCCCCGCGGCACCGCCGGTCCCCCCGCCGTGTGCGCCCGGTCCAGCAGCCCGGTGCGCGCGGCGAGGGCCGCGGCCTCCAGGCGGGACCCGACGCCCAGTTTCATCAGTACGCGCTGGACATGGGTACGGGCCGTGCTCGGCGCTATTGCCATCCCGGCCGCAATGAGCCGGGTGTCCTCGCCCTCGGCGACCCGTACGAGGACCTCGACCTCGCGCGGGGTGAGCATCTGGAGCAGTCTGGCTGCCTCGTCGTCCGGCTGGGCGGCCGGGTTGAGCAGCTCCGCGAACGCTCCCTGCAACAGCTGCGGCGCGACTGCCGCCTCCCCCGCCCTGGCCTTGGCTATGGCGCGTTCGACGCCGTCGATGCGCTCGTCGTGCCGTACGTAGCCGCTCGCTCCGGCGGCGAAGGCGGCGGCGATGCCGCGTGGGCTGGGGACGGGACCGAGCACCACGACGGTGACCTGCGGCCGTTCCCGCTTGATCGTCACGATCGGCTCGAAGGCCCCGGGCTCGGCGGGGGCCGCGGTGCCCAGCAGGCACACCTCCGGCGCCCTGCTCACCACGAGTTCGGCCGCCCCCGCGGCCGGAGCCGCCGCGGCGAGCACCCGGTGTCCGCGCAGCTTCAACGCCGAGGCGAGCGCCTCGGCGAGCAATCGATGATCGTCGACCACCATGAGCCGCACGCCCATGAGCTCCCCCCAATCCCCCAAGACCCGAAGCCCCCCGGCCTCTTGTCCCCGGAAGCTACACGTTCGATGGATATTGCGCGCCGGTTACCGGGCAGAAGCTCACCGAATGCCGAAATCCCTGCCGTTCAGGGCCCGTTCATGCCGTTCATGGCAGGTTCCGGCGGGTGTCGGCCGCTGCCGGAAGGACTCCGGCCCCGCTCGTACGGTGCGTACGGACGGGGCCGGCGGAGGGTGCGTCGGGGGCTCGGCGCCGCTACCGGGAGCCGAATACCAGGGCGAAGTATTTGTCCTTCGTGTAGCGCGTCGGCGTCGAGACGTTCTGGTCCCCGAGGTAGAGCCGGCCCCCCGCGTAGACGATGTCGTTGTACTGCGGGGCGAGCTCGCTCTCCGCCCTCGCGCTGCCGTTGGGGTTCCGCAGAAGCTCGGTCTGCTTGTACGACGTGGGGTCGATGCTCACGACGGCGCCGCCCCTGTCCCAGGTGGGCTTCCGATAGGCGATGACCTTGCCGCTCTTGTCCATCCGCAGCGGGATCATCGTCTGCCCCTCACCCGCGTCGGCCTTCCCCTTCGCCTTGCCGCCGTCCAGGTCGAAGGCGAAGATCTCGTTCGTGTTCCGGTACTCGGCCTGCGCCTTGTGCTCCTTGGTCGGCAGGTACAGGGTGTCCTCGCTGACGGCCAGCATGCGGCAGCCCTCGACATCGGTGTTGCAGTCCGGCGCGTACTGCCCCTGCTGAGTCGCGATCTTGCCGCGCAGGGTGCCGGACTTCCCGCTGTCGTCGATGGCCATGAAGTCCGAGACACCGGCGCCGGTGTCGTCCCCGGCGTCGAGGCCGATGACGAGCGGGTCGGTGGAGGCCACGCTGACGGTCTTGATACCGCCCGGCACCTTGAAGACCGATGTCGGTTCGCCCGTGGCCGGATTCAGCGTACGGCTCTCCATCTCCGGCTTGCCGATGTCGCCGCAGTCCCGCACGGCGACCAGTTTGCGGCCGCCGCCGTAGCCGAGGTCCCTGCAACGCCCGTCACCCTTGGGCTTCCACAGCTCCTTGCCGCCGTCGAGCTTCCAGGCGGCGCCGCCCCGGATGCCGCCCGCCGCGACGGTGCCGCCGCCGACGGTCACCTCGTCGAAGCGGACCTTGTCGCCTTGCTCGGCGACCGAATGCCGCCACAGCATCCGGCCCTCGTCGAGGTCGATCGCGCCGACCTCGGTGCAGCCGTGGAACGACTTCTCCTTGGTGGCCTTGGCCCCCTGGAAGAGGACGGCCGTCCTGCCGTCCTCGCTGACATGGCGTGATGCCCAGCAGATCGACCCGGCGAGCGGGATCTCCCACTTCTTGTCGGCGCCGGTCGGGTCGTAGCCGACGATCTTGTCGACGCCCCCCTTGGCGAAGACCTTGTCCGTCACCCACAGTCCCTCGGCGACCGCGATGTCGGTGACCTTCGGGAGGGGGAGCTTGGTGAGCAGTTCGGCGTCGACGGACCCGGGCTTGGCGTCGGTGCCGCCGGTGGAACCGCCGTTGCCGCTTCCCTCGCCGGTGCCGCCGGAGTTCGCGGCCCCGGGCTTCCCGTCCTTGTCGTCGCCGCTCGTGGCGAACCAGATGCCGCCGCCGACCACCAGCAGTACGGCGACGACCGCGCTGACGACGACCAGCATGCGCCGCTGGGACTGGTTGCCACCGCCCTGGGGCGGCATGCCGCCGGGGAACTGCCCGGGCGGCGGGTACATGCCGTACTGCTGCTGCCCGTAGGCCTGCTGCCCGTACGGCTGTTGCCCGTACTGCTGCTGGTCACCGGGCGACGGCTGGGGCGCACCGGGGTAGCCGTAGCGGGGCGGCGGCGGGGCCTGCGGCGGCCGGCTGGGCGGAGGGGCCTGCGGATAGCCGTACGCGGGCGGGCCCGGGGGCTGCTGCGGCGGGTATCCGTACGACGGGTCCTGCGGCGCGCCGAAGCCGCCCTGAGGGGTGCCTCCGGCGGATCCGGGGGCAGGCTGATCGGGCGGCTGGGGCGGCTGTGACATCGGCTTTCCTCTTCACGCGGGTCCCTGGTCCGACCGTTCTCCCCCGCGATCCCGGTGACTCAAAACCCCCCGGGAAGGAGCGGATCGGATGGAGATCCCGCCAAACAACGGCAACCGAGCGGGACTTCTTTGTATCACCCGGTACCTCGGTCGCACGGCCCGGTGGCAGCGGCCTCGTGCAGCTGAGACCGGGCCGTGACGCGGCCGTTGCCATGCGATGGGCCGTCAGACGTCCTCGGCCAGCTCCAGCCAGCGCTGCTCCAGATCGTCCCGCTCCGCCGCGAGCTCGCGCAGCTCCGTGTCCAGCTTCGCCACCCGCTCGAAGTCGGTCGCGTCCTCCGCGATCCGTGCGTGCAGCTGGGACTCCTGGTCGCCGATGCGGTCCAGGCGCCGTTCGATGCGCTGGAGTTCCTTCTTCACGGCGCGCGCGTCCACGGTCGGCTTCTGCTTCTCCGCGGCGGCCGGCGCGGCGGCGGGCGCGGCGGCTGTCTCCAGCACGCGGGCCCGGCGCTCCAGGTACTCGTCCACGCCGCGCGGCAGCATCCGCAGACTCGCGTCACCCATCAGGGCCAGGACCCGGTCCGTCGTCCGCTCGATGAAGTAGCGGTCGTGGCTGATGACGACCAGCGAGCCCGGCCAGCCGTCGAGGACGTCCTCCAGCTGGGTCAGCGTCTCGATGTCGAGGTCGTTGGTCGGCTCGTCGAGGAAGAGGACGTTCGGCTCGTCCATCAGCAGCCGGAGGATCTGGAGCCGGCGGCGCTCACCGCCGGAGAGGTCACCGACCGGCGTCCACTGCTTCTCCTTGGTGAAGCCGAACTTCTCGCACAGCTGCGAGGCGGTCATCTCCCGGCCCTTGCCGAGGTCGACCCGCTGCCGCACCTGCTCGACGGCCTCCAGGACCCGCCAGCCGGGGTTCAGTTCGGCGACCTCCTGCGAGAGATAGGCGAGCTTGACGGTCCTGCCGACGACGACCCGGCCCGCGGCGGGCGTGGCCTCGCCGTCCGTACGGGCCGCCTCCGTCATCACCCGCAGCAGCGAGGTCTTGCCCGCCCCGTTCACGCCGACCAGGCCGATCCGGTCCCCCGGCCCGAGCTGCCAGGTGAGATGCTTCAGCAGCACCTTGGGCCCGGCCTGTACGGTCACGTCCTCCAGCTCGAAAACGGTCTTCCCGAGCCGGGAGTTGGCGAACTTCATCAGCTCCGCGGTGTCCCGGGGCGGGGGTACGTCCGCGATCAGTTCGTTGGCGGCCTCGATCCGGAAGCGCGGCTTGCTGGTACGGGCCGGGGCTCCGCGGCGCAGCCAGGCGAGCTCCTTGCGCATCAGGTTCTGCCGCTTGGCCTCCTCCGTGGCGGCGATGCGCTCACGCTCGGCGCGGGCGAAGACGTAGTCGGAGTAGCCGCCCTCGTACTCGTGGACGGCGCCGCGCTGCACGTCCCACATGCGGGTACAGACCTGGTCGAGGAACCAGCGGTCGTGGGTGACGACCACCAGGGCGGAGCGACGCGCGCGCAGATGCCTGGCCAGCCAGGCGATGCCCTCCACATCGAGGTGGTTGGTGGGCTCGTCGAGGACGATCAGGTCCTGTTCGGCGATCAGCAGTTTGGCGAGCGCGATCCGCCGCCGCTCACCGCCGGACAGCGGGCCGATGACCGTATCCAGCCCCTGCTCGAAGCCCGGCAGGTCGAGGCCTCCGAAGAGGCCGATGAGGATGTCGCGGATCCTGGCGTTGCCCGCCCACTCGTGGTCGGCCATGTCGCCGATCACCTCGTGCCGGACGGTGGCGGCGGGGTCGAGGGAGTCGTGCTGGGTGAGGACCCCCAGGCGCAGTCCCCCGGAGTGGGTGACCCGGCCGCCGTCCGGGGACTCCAGTTTGGCGAGGATGCGGATGAGTGTCGTCTTGCCGTCGCCGTTGCGTCCGACGACGCCGATCCGTTCGCCCTCGCTGATGCCGAGGGAGACGCCGTCGAGCAGGGCACGCGTTCCGTACACCTTGCCGACGGCTTCCAGATTGACGAGATTCGCTGCCATTCCACTCCTGACCTTGCGCCGATTCCGGCGCTGGATGCCGACCGACCTTCCAGGGTAGTCGCCGGTCCGGGCGGCCGATTCCGTGCCGCGGTACGGGCCGGGGCGCGGGGGCACGGCCGGCACCGCAGCCGGCCGGTTACGGGCTACGGGCTACGGGCTACGGGCTACGGGCTACGGGCTACGGGCTACGGGCTACGGGCTACGGGCTACGGGCTACGGGCTACGGGCTACGGCAGTGTCGCTCCGGCGGCGGGGCTGGTGGCCACCCGCGCGGAGCGGCACGTACCGGAGGCCAGGAGCGTTTCGGCCAGCGCCTGCGCCGCCGCTTCGTCCCTCACCAGGAAGGCGCACGTCGGGCCGGAGCCGGAGACCAGCGAGGCCAGGGCTCCGGCCTTCGCGCCCGCGGCCAGGGTGTCCGCGAGGGAGGGCCGCAGGGAGACCGCCGCCGCCTGGAGGTCGTTGCTGGAGCCTCCCCCAGACTCCGTCCGGGTGGGGGTACCCCCAGCGGTAGCTGGGGGAGTGCCCCCAGCCATCAGGGCCGACGCCAGGGCGGCGAGGTCGCCCTCGGCCAGTGCGTCGAGCAGGGCCGGGGAAGGTTCCGGGTCCGGGATGTGCTCGGTAGTGGCGCCGCGCCCGGCTCGGGGTCCGGGGGCGGTCCCCGGGGCCAAGGCGTCCTCCCGCAGCCGGTCGCATTCGCGGTAGACGGCCGGGGTGGACAGGCCACCGTCGGCCATCGCGAAGACCCAGTGGAAGGTGCCGCCGACATCGAGCGGGGTCAGCTGTTCGCCGCGCCCCCGTCCCAGCGCCGCCCCGCCGACCAGGCCGAAGGGCACATCGCTGCCCAACTCGGCGCAGACGGCGAGGAGTTCTGAACGGGAGGCGCCGGTTCCCCACAGTGCGTCGCAGGCAACCAGCGCGCCCGCGGCGTCCGCGCTGCCGCCCGCCATGCCCCCGGCGACCGGGATGTCCTTGGCGATGTGGATGTGCACGTCCGGCTCGATGCCGTGCCGGGCGGCCAGCAGCTCCGCGGCGCGCGCCGCCAGATTCGTACGGTCCTGGGGCACCTGGTCGGCGTCCGGCCCGGACACGGTGATCCGCAGGGTGTCCGCCGGGGTGACGGTGACCTCGTCGTACAGGCCGACGGCCAGGAAGACGTTCGCCAGGTCGTGGAAGCCGTCGGCGCGCAGCCCGCCGACCGCGAGCTGGACGTTGACCTTGGCGGGGACTCGTACGGTGACGGATCCGGTCACTGGGCCGCCCCCTTCTGTTCTGCGATGCGGGCGAACTCCTCGACGGTGAGGGCTTCTCCGCGCTCCTGCGGGGAGATGCCCGCCGCGACCAGCGCCGCCTCGGACGCGGCCGCCGAGCCCGCCCATCCGGCCAGCGCCGCGCGCAGTGTCTTGCGCCGTTGCGCGAAGGCCGCGTCCACCACGGCGAACACCTCCTGCCGGGAGGCCGAGGTCCGCACCGGCTCGGTGCGGCGGACGAGCGAGACGAGGCCCGAGTCGACGTTCGGTGCGGGCCAGAAGACATTGCGTCCGATGGAACCGGCCCGCTTCACGTCCGCGTACCACCGGGCTTTGACGGAGGGCACGCCGTAAACCTTCGAGCCGGGTGCCGCCGCGAGCCGGTCGGCGACCTCCGCCTGCACCATCACCAGGGTCCGCTCGATCGTCGGGAAGGCGGCCAGCATGTGCAGCAGCACGGGTACGGCGACGTTGTACGGCAGATTGGCGACCAGAGCGGTCGGCGCCGGCCCGGGCAGCTCGGTCACCTGCATCGCGTCGGAGTGCACCAACGCGAAGCGGTCCGCCCGCTGCGGCAGCCGCGTCTCGACGGTCGGGGTGAGGGCTGCGGCGAGCACATCGTCGATCTCGACCGCCGTCACCCGGTCCGCGGCCTCGAGCAGGGCCAGGGTCAGCGATCCGAGGCCGGGCCCGATCTCGACGACCACGTCGTCGGGGCGCACCTGGGCCGTCCGTACGATCCGGCGGACCGTATTGGCGTCGATGACGAAGTTCTGGCCGCGCTGCTTGGTGGGGCGTACGCCGAGCGCGGCGGCGAGTTCGCGGATGTCGGCGGGGCCCAGGAGAGGGCCGGGCTCGTCATGCGTGGGGCTGGTGCTCACCGGTGAAGCTTACGGCGGACAGCGGCGGTGCCCGGAACGAGGGCGCTGCCCGCCCGCGGGCCGGCCGGTCCTTCACTGGTGGAGCTTGCGGCCGCAGTGCGGCCACGGGCTCGCCCCCCGCTGCACATAGAGCTTCTTGGCCCGGAACGTCTGCTCGGCGGCCGGCGCGTTCTGCGGCCGGCCGGTGCCGCCCAGCCCGTGCCAGGTGTGGGTGTCGAACTGGTACAGCCCGCCGTAGGTCCCCGAGGAGTCCACGGCATTCGGCCGCCCGCCCGATTCGCACTGCGCCATGGCCGTCCAGTTCAGCCCCTCCGCGCCCGCGACCGAGGCCGGCATCGGTCTGGTGCCGACCTTCACCACCTGGTCCCGCGGCCGGCGGACCACCTCGGACCGCAGCGGCTTCGGCTTCTGCTTGACGCCGTTGACCGTGCGCAGCTCGTAGGTGACCCGCTCCACGCCTTGTTCGCCCTGCTGGGTGATCACCTCGGTCCCCTGGAAGAGCGCGGGGTCGTTGTGATGGACCGTCCGGAAGGCGATCGGCTCCTCCCGCACCTCCTTCCGCCCGGTGATCCGCAGGACCGAGATGGTCTGGCCGTCGCGGGGGAAGCTGCTCGCCGGCACGGAGGTGGCGTCCCGGCCGCGCAGCACGATGCCCGCCTGTTCGACGGCCTCCTGGACGGTGGCGGCGTTGGTGCGGATGGTGCGCTCGCGTCCGTCGGCCATGAAGGTGACGGTGCGCTCGGTCCACACGTTCAGGTCCAGGCCCACCCGGGAGATCCGGGAGTGCCGCGAGGCGGAGAGGTAGGCGCCCTCGGCGCGGACGCCGAGCTGCCGCAGCGCGGCCTCGACGGTACGGGCCGTGGTCCAGATGCGGCGGCGCTCGCCGTCGAGCGTGAGCGTGACGGGCCGGCCGTAGCGGACGATGACGTCGTCGCCGGCGGCGATCTCCTCGTCGGGTCCGGGGGCCACGATGTCGTGCGGGCCGACGGCGACGCCCTCGTCCGCCAGCAGCTCCCCGACGTCATCGGCGAAGGTGTGCAGCGTGCGCGGGACGCCGTCGACGCTCAGCCTGATGGACTTGTCGTTGGCGATGAAGGCGGAGGTGCCGCCGGCCAGGAAGACCACGACGAGCGCCTGCGGGACCAGCCGGCGCAGGGCCTCGGGGCGTTCGGCGGTCCGCTTCCGCCGGGCGGCGCGGCGGGCGGCGGCCCGGCCGCCGACGGCACCGGCCGAGTAGGGGCCGGCCGCGTACGGGCGGGTCCGGTCGGTCCGCTGCCCCCAGGGCTCCCACGGCTGGTCCTCGTCGTCCTCGTCGTCGTCGAACGGCACGGCCGTTCCGTAGGGCGCCGTCGGGGCGTACGGCGCGGACCGCTCCTGCGAGGGATGCGGCACGTACGGCAGATACGGCTCGTATCCCTCACGCGCGGCGCCGCGCGGGCCCTCGAACGCGGTGCCGCGCGAGCCGTACGCGGTGGACGACGGATAGGAGCCGTACGTCCGCGGTGCGTCGGCACGGTTGCGGCGGGCGCTGCGCGCAGCCCGGTGGCTGCCCTGGGAATTGCTCACGTCGCTCCCACTCGTCCTGTGGTCGGGCCGGGACTGTAGCGGGAGCCGCCGTCACTCTCCAAAGCGAAACGACTACGCAGTGTCGCAATCGGGGGCTGCGGCGGGTGCGCTCAGAGGCCGAAGGCGCGCGCCGTATTGGTGGCCACGGCCTCGGCCAGCGTGTCCTCGTCGACGCCCTTCACTTCCGCCATGGCCCGCAGCGTGACCGGAATGAGATAGGGGGCGTTAGGCCGTCCGCGGTACGGCGCGGGGGTCAAGAACGGCGCGTCGGTCTCCACCAGCAGGAGGTCGAGCGGGGCGACGGCGAGGGCATCGCGCAGCGGCTGGGCGTTCTTGAAGGTGATGTTGCCCGCGAAGGACATCAGATAGCCGTGCTCGGCGCAGACCTTGGCCATCTCGGCGTCGCCGGAGTAGCAGTGGAAGACGACGGTGCCGGGGGCGCCCTCCTCCTCCAGTACGCGCAGCACGTCGCCGTGCGCCTCGCGGTCGTGGATGACGAGCGCCTTGCCGTGCCGCTTGGCGATGGCGATGTGCCGGCGGAAGGACCGCTCCTGCGCGGCCATGCCCTCGGGGCCGGTGCGGAAGTAGTCGAGGCCCGTCTCGCCGACCCCGCGGACCTGGGGAAGCGCGGCGAGAGCGTCGATCTCCTCGAGCGCGGTGTCGAGGGCCGCGTCGCCGCCGGGCTCCCTGGCTCCTTGCCGGGACCAACCGTCGGGGTCGCCGTGGACGATCCTGGGCGCCTCGTTGGGGTGCAGCGCCACCGTCGCCCAGATGCTGTCGTGGGCGGCGGCCGTCGCGGCCGCCCAGCGCGCACCGCTGACGTCGCAGCCCACCTGGATCAGGGTTCCGACCCCGACGGAGGCGGCCTTGGCGATCGCCTCCTCGACCGTGCCGCTCTGCATGTCGAGGTGGGTGTGCGAGTCGGCGACGGGCACCCGCAGGGGCTCGGGGAGCGGTGGCGCGGCCTTGCCGTCCCCGCCGCCGTTCCGCTTGCCGCTGTCACCGGTGGATGCTGTTGCCGCCATGGCGGCGATCCTAGGGGGACCGGCTCGCGGGCCCGCGGTCACCCATGTCCGTCACCCGTGGCCGGGGCCCAGCGCCGTCACCTGCGGTGGAAGACGTGCAGCAGGTCGGAGAGGTGCCGCTGGTGTGCCGTTCCCTCATCGGTGTCCGTGGCCGCACCCGCTGCGGGCGGTGCGGGCTCCGGAGCCGCGGCCGAAGCGGGTTCGTTCTCTCCGGCCGGCTGCGCCGCAGTGGTGACGGGGGGTGCCATCGGGGCGTCCGCGGGGAGCAGCGGCCCCGCCATCCCCTGCTGCACCAGGCCCGCCGCCGCCGAGGGGATCTGGCCGGAACGCATGATGCGCACCACGTGGCCGTCACAGTTGAGGCAGGTGGGACGGGTCAGCGGGGACGGGACGCGTTTCCCGTTCGCGTAGTAGGTCACGGAGGCGCGCCCCTGGGCGTCCACCTGGTGGCGAATCTCGTACGCCTGCTCCCAACCGTGCCCGCATCGCATACAGGCGAAGGAGTACGCCTCGTGCACAGGCGGCTCGGCCTGCGTGCTGCGGGGCGTCGGCGGGATCCCCCGCGAGGTGTCTGCGATCTCACTCATGCCAGCTCCTCTTGTCCGCAGGACAAGCTCCCCGGGACCGGGACGTCCCACATCCAGTGGATGCCCCGCCCCGGCGCGAACGCAGCAGCCCCGGCCACCTATTGGCACAGATTTTGGGGTGAGTTCGGAAAGGAGGTGCTGCGCGGCTGGGGCTTTGCTTTCAGATTAGTCCTTTACCTTCCGATGCTCCCCGGCGCTGCGCATTCTTTGCCGCCACCACCGCATCGAACACCTCGCGCTTGGGGACACCCGCCTCCGTCGCAACGGCCGCGATGGCCTCCTTGCGCCGTTCACCGGCCTCCTCGCGGACCGCGACGCGCCGGGCGAGCTCGGCGGGATCCAGATTCTGCGGCCCGGGCGCCGGGGCGCCTTCGACGACGACGGTGATCTCGCCCCGTACGCCCTCGGCGGCCCAGGCGGCCAGATCCTTGAGGGGGCCGCGGCGGACCTCCTCGTACGTCTTGGTCAGCTCCCGGCATACGGCGGCCCGGCGTTCGGCGCCGAAGACCTCGGCCATGGCCGCGAGGGTGTCGTCGAGGCGGTGCGGGGCCTCGAAATAGACCAGAGTGCGGCGCTCACCGGCGACCTCGCGAAGGCGTCCCAGGCGCTCCCCCGCCTTGCGGGGGAGAAAGCCCTCGAAGCAGAACCGGTCGACCGGGAGACCGGAGAGCGCGAGCGCGGTGAGCACGGCGGACGGGCCGGGTACGGCGGTGACCTTGATGTCCTGCTCGACTGCGGCAGCGACCAGCCGGTAGCCGGGGTCGGACACCGAGGGCATTCCGGCATCGGTGACGAGCAGCACGCGCGCGCCGCCGGCGAGAGCCTCGACGAGTTCCGGCGTACGCGCCGACTCGTTGCCCTCGAAGTACGACACGACCCGGCCGGCGGGCTGCACGCCCAGAGCCTGGGTGAGCCGGCGCAGCCTACGGGTGTCCTCGGCGGCCACGACGTCCGCCCCGGCCAGCTCGGCGGCGAGGCGGGGCGGGGCGTCCGTGAAGTCGCCGATGGGTGTCCCTGCGAGTACAAGCGTTCCAGTCACGGAGCCATCCTCCCAGGCCACCCACGGGCAGATCCGCCGGAGGCGGTACGCGGCCCGGGGAACGGGCACGGACCTGGACGGCGGTCCCGGCAGGTCCCGGCATCCGGCCCCGGGGTTCCGGCGGGTTGCGCGGGAGGCGGCGCCGGGCGTGTGCCGTCCAGGTCCGTGCCCGTTCCCCGGGCCGGGAGGCGAACTCGTACAGCTGCGTTCCCTACGATGGCGCGGTGACGAGTGACACCGCGACTTCAGCCCACCAGGTGCTCGGCGAGCAGCCCGCCGGTGCGACGGCGCCGCAGCCGACGCCGGGGCCAGGGCCGGGGCCGACCGCATGGCAGCTGCGGCTGCGCCGTTTCGGACATCTGGAGCGGCCACGGGCGACCGTACGGGACCGGCTGGTGCCTCCGTTCCCGCCACAGGGGACCCGCGCCTGGGCCGTGCTCGGCCTGAGCCAGCGGGCCGCCGACCGGCTGACCCGCTGGTCCGCGTGGGGCGGTCCGGTCCTCGTCGCGCTCGTCGCGGGCCTGCTGCGCTTCTGGCGTGTGGACAGCCCGAACGCGGTGATATTCGACGAGACGTACTACGCGAAGGACGCCTGGTCGCTGCTCCAGTACGGCTACGAGGGCAGCTGGCCCAAGGACGCCAACAACCTGATCCTCGGCCATCCGCAGCAGATCCCGCTCAGCCCCGAGCACTCCTACGTCGTCCACCCGCCCGTCGGCAAGTGGATGATCGCGCTCGGTGAGCACTTCTTCGGGCTGAACCCCTTCGGCTGGCGCTTCATGGTCGCGCTCCTCGGGACGCTCTCGGTGCTGATGCTGTGCCGGATCGGGCGGCGGCTGTTCCGGTCCACGGCCCTGGGCTGTCTGGCGGGCGGCCTGATGGCCTTCGACGGTCTGCACTTCGTGATGAGCCGCACAGCCCTGCTCGACCTGGTGCTGATGTTCTGGGTGCTGGCGGCCTTCGGCTGCCTGCTCGTGGACCGGGACAGGACGCGAGCCCGGCTCGCGGCGGCCCTCCCGGAGGACGGGAGCGGGGACGTACGGCCCGACGCGTCGGTCGGGGACCGGCTCAAACTCGGCCTGCGGCCGTGGCGGCTCGCCGCGGGACTGTGCCTGGGCCTGGGCTTCGCCACCAAGTGGAACGGCCTGTACATCCTGGCGGCGTTCGGCATCCTCACCGTGCTGTGGGACGTGGGCGCGCGGCGTACCGCAGGCGCCACGCGCGCGTGGCGCTCGATGGCACGGCGCGACCTCCTTCCCGCGTTCCTCTCGCTGGTGCCGGTGGCGGTGCTGACCTACATCGCGTCCTGGGCGGGCTGGTTCGCCACCAAGGGCGGTTACTTCCGCGACTGGGCCTCCACCGACCCGCACCGGGGCGGCGCCTGGAGCTGGCTGCCCGACAGCCTGCGCAGCCTGTGGCACTACCAGTCCGAGGTCTACAACTTCCATGTCGGCCTGACCTCGCCGCACACGTACCAGTCGAACCCGTGGAGCTGGATCGTCCTCGGCCGCCCGGTCTCCTACTTCTACGAGTCGCCCGGCCGGGGCCAGGACGGCTGCCCCGCGGACGCGGCGGACAAATGCGCGCGCGAGGTCCTGGCGATCGGCACCCCGCTGCTGTGGTGGGCCGCCTGCTTCGCACTGCTCTACGTGCTCTACCGCTGGGTGTTCCGCCGCGACTGGCGGGCGGGAGCGATCCTCTGCGGGATCGCGGCGGGCTGGCTGCCCTGGTTCATGTACCAGGAGCGGACGATCTTCCTCTTCTACGCGGTCGTCTTCCTGCCGTTCCTCTGTCTCGCGGTGGCGATGATGATCGGCGCGCTCCTCGGGCCACCGGGGTCGAGCGAACGGCGGCGGACCCTGGGCTCTGTGGGCGCGGGCGTCCTCGTTCTGGTGATCGTGTGGAACTTCATCTACTTCTTCCCGATTTACACGGGTCAGCCGTTGCCGATGGAGGACTGGCGCAACCGGATGTGGCTTGACTCATGGGTGTAGTTCACCGCGTGTTTCCGCTGGTGGACGGGGACACGGCGGAAGAGCCGGCCGCTCCCCGTCACAGGCCGGAAACAGAGGTCCCGCTCGGAGCGGAACGGTGCGAATGATCAGGTAGAGTCGCCGCGATCGCGCTCTTAATCAGGTGGTTAAGAGATCAGAGGGACTGTGGGGGTTTCTCCAAATGCGAAGTGGCGCGAAGGTTGCTGTCATCGGTGGGGTGTTCGCCGTGGTGGTCGGAGCCGGCGGATACGGGGCGTATGCCCTGATGAGTGAACCGACGGGCAGCTCCGCCTCGGACGAGAAGCCCGCTCCGGTGAAGACCGGCCCGCCCAGTAGGGCCGAGGTCAAGTCCACCGCACGCGACTTCCTCGCGGCGTGGACGGCGGGCAACCCGAGCCGGGCCGCGTCCTTCACCGACAACAAGTCGGCCGCGGCAGCCGCGTTGACCGGCTACCGCAAGGACGCCCACATCTCCGACGTCACCCTCACGGCCGGGACGCGCAGCGGCACCACCGTGCCGTTCAGCGTCAACGCGGTGATCTCGTACGGTGGCAAGAAGGCCACCTGGACGTATGAATCCAAGCTCGAGGTGGTGCGCGAGAAGACGTCCGGGCGCGCGCTGGTCGGTTGGAAGCCTTCGGTGGTCCACCCCGAACTGGAACGGGGCGACACCCTCAAGACGGGCGAGGCCGAGACGCCGCCACCCATCAAGGCCGTGGACCGGAACGGCACGGAGCTGAACGCGAAGGACCACCCGTCGCTGAGCGGGGTGCTGTCGACGCTGCGCGAGCGGTACGGCGACAAGGCAGGCGGCACGGCGGGCGCGGAGCTGTGGATCGCCCGGGCCGCGCCCTCGGACGCGGCCGGCTCGAGCAACGGCACCGGTGACGATGCCCAGCAGCCCCCCGAGACTCTGAAGGTGCTCTCCAAGGGCACGCCCGGCACGCTCCGCACGACTCTCGACACCCGGATGCAGTCGGTGGCCGAGCAGACGGTGAACAAGCACCCCAAGGCGTCGGCCGTGGCCATCAAGCCCACCACGGGAGAGATCCTCGCCGTCGCCAACTCCCCTGCCGGCGAATACAACGCCGCGCTCCAGGGCTCCCTCGCCCCGGGCTCGACGATGAAGGTCATCTCGTCGGCGATGCTGCTGGACAAGGGCATGGCGGGCTACGACAAGCCGCACCCCTGCCCCAAGTACGCGGAGTACGGCGGCTGGAAGTTCCAGAACGACAAGAAGTTCGAGATCAAGAACGGCACCTTCGCGCAGAGCTTCGCCCGCTCCTGCAACACCGCCTTCATCACCCAGGCCAAGAAGCTGGGTGACGACGCCCTCACCCAGGAGGCGCGGGACGTCTTCGGTATCGGCCTCAACTGGCGGACCGGGGTCTCGACCTTCGACGGGGCCGTCCCGGTGCAGGCCGACGCCCCGAAGGCGGCATCGCTGATCGGGCAGGGCGGCGTGCGGATGAACCCGCTCACCATGGCGTCGGTCGCGGCCACCGTCCACTCGGGCGGCTTCCACCAGCCGTACATCGTCTCGCCGACGCTCGACAACCGTCAGATGGCCAAAGCCACCCGCACGATGTCCCCGGACACGGTGCAGCAGCTGCGCAAGCTGATGCAGCTCACGGCGACCCAGGGCACCGCGGCGGAGGCGATGGCAGGGCTGGGCGGCGACATCGGCGCAAAGACGGGGTCGGCGGAGGTCGACGGGCAGAAGAAACCGAACGGCTGGTTCACGGCGTACCGGGGCGACCTGGCCGCTGCGGCGGTGGTCCCGGCCGGGGGCCACGGCGGGGAATCGGCCGGTCCGGTGGTGGCACAGATGCTGCGCGCGGGCGGCTGAGGCACCGGGCGGCGCGGAACCCCATGCGCTGGTACACCGCAGCTGCTGTTTCCGGTGTTTCCCCTGCGCCTGTTGCCCCTGCGCCCACACCTGACGCCGCCGAGTTTGTGGGTGGCGTCAGGTCCGTGGGTGTCGCGGAGTTCGCAGGTGTCGCGGAGTTCCCAGGTGCGCAGCCCGACTCGGTTGAGCGGGCCGCGTGAGGCCCTCGTCGCCGCGGCGGTCCTGATCGCCGCGATCACGCACGCCAGTTGGAACGCCATCGCGCACAACATCAAGGACCAGCTCCTCGCGTTCACGCTGGTGGGCGGCGGCGGAGCGCTGTGCGGCGCCGTACTGGCAGTCTTCACGCCGTTGCCGGACCCCGCAGCCTGGCCGTATCTCGCCGCGTCGGCGGTCGTGCATGTCGCCTACACGGCGCTGCTGATGAGGTCGTTCCGGCTCGGACACTTCGGGCAGATGTATCCGATCGCCCGCGGTGGGCGCCACTCGTGGTGGCGGTCGTGGAATCTGTCCGCGCTCTGCCGGCGGCCGTGACCAGTCCCCGATGCCGGGCCGCTGCCAGAATGCCGTCCAGGAGCTCCCGGCCACCGTCCGCACCGATCAGTCGGTCCCTGAACTCTGAGAGCACCGAGTAGTCGAAACCCGCGTCGGTGAGTTCCAGTCCGAGCGCGTACTTCCAGTCGATCCGGGCCCGCACCGCCTCGGCGGCCTGCCGGTCCGTCACGTTCTCCATGAACTGCAACACCAGCACCAGAGCCGGCCGACCTGGTGACCAGGCACGCTTACCCCGCACTGGGAACAGACCGGCGAATTCCTCGTCCCGGAACATCACTCCCAGTTCGTCCCGGACCCTGATCGCCAGGCTGCCCTTCGGGAAACGCGGCCCGTGCCACCCGCACGGTCTCCACTGGAACGTCCTCCGGCACCTGCGGCCTCATCGACACGCGAACCCACCCCAAACAGCAACGTCGGCCTTCGAGACCACAACCGGGCCTCGAAGGCCGACGTCACGCCACAGGCCTATTCACCAACAGCGTCCCGATCTCCCTGGTCAGGGGCCGTTTCGCTGCTCTGATCTGCGGAGGGTGTGGGATGTGAACCCACAGTGACATCGCTGCCACGACGGTTTTCAAGATCGATTCGGGCGCCAGGCTCGATCATGATCCGTCATGTTGCCCCATCACCGGAGCTGGCAGCCGGAGCCGCATGGCGGGGTCCGGCGTACAGACGAAGCCCAGCGAGCGAGAATCTCGCAGGTCAGCCAGCACAATGCCCAACCTCGCTCTAAAGCGGGTGTCACCCCACCCGTCCAGACTCGGTCGGGCTTGCCCTAGCCGTTCGGCCCCCATCCCGGCACTTCGCCCCACCGACCCCGTTCTCTCTCGGTTTGCTGTTGCGGTGCGGGGAACCCGGGTCGGGCCCCCTCGGCACGCCGGTGCACGCAGCCGCACCGTCGAGGAGATCGCCGAGGACAGACAGCCGAGAAAGGGGCCCAGGATGCATCGCGACCTGCTCGGGATCTATCTGAACGACCACCTGGCCGGTGCCACCTTCGGCGTCGGGCTCGCACGGCGCATCGCCGACCAGCACCGCAACTCGGCGCGCGCCGCCGACCTGGAGCGCATCGCCGAGGAGATCGACCAGGACCGCCAGGCCCTGCTCGAACTCATGAACGCACTCGGCGTCCCCGCTCGCCGCTACAAGATCTACGGGGGCTGGGCGGCCGAGAGGCTGGGGCACCTGAAACCGAACGGTGTTCTGTACCGGCGCTCGGGGCTGAGCACGTTCATCGAGCTCGAGACCCTGCGGTTGGGGGTCGAGGGGAAGGCCCTGATCTGGCGCACGCTGCTCGTCGTGGCCTCGCGGGACGACCGTCTGGATGAGTCCCAGCTGAGGGAGCTGCTGGACCGGGCACGGGGTCAGATCGACACGCTGGAGACGCTGCGCCTCTCGGCAGCGGCGGTGGTCTTCGCCGACCGAGTGCGCAGCCTCAGTTCCGCCGGCCCGTGAGACCGCGGCGACATCGTCGACCGTGGTTGTCGACAGGCATGCCGATGAAGCTTTCCAGTGCCGCGGGCGGTACGTCTTTGTTCGGACGCCTGCGCCGTGTGATCCGCGATTCGCCGGCCGGGCGCGGATGGCGGCGGTTCAGCGAACTCGAACTGTGGTCCCGTTCGCTGGGCTTCGCGGCGCTCGGATTCCTCACGCTGGTGCCGCTACTGCTCGTTGTCTCCTCGGCCGATCCAGAGCGCGGACGGGGGTTCGCGCAGTGGCTGGGGGACGGGCTCGGGGTGTCGACGGCCTCCAGGCAGGAGGTCGCGGAGCTGTTCGCCCGGCCCGGCCAGGCTCTGCGCACCACGACTGCTTTCGGCATCGCCACCCTGGCCGTCTTCGGCCTGACGTTCGGGTCAGCGGTGCAGACCGGCTACGAAAAGATCTGGGGTTTGCCGCCAGCCCGCTGGCATGCCGGATGGCGACACATGGTATGGCTCGGCGTACTCACCGCGTACCTCTTCGTGTCCGCCACCACCGGGCTGTGGCGAGGATCCGTGGTCGGCGCGTTTGCCGCATTGCTGAGCGCCGTCCTATTCCTCTGGTGGTCGCAGCGGATGCTGCTCGGCGGGCGGGTCGGCTGGCGCGCCCTGTTGCCCGGCGCGGTGGTTACCGTGATCGGGCTGCTCGGTCTCCGGGTCTTCTCCCGGCTCGTCTTCTCGCCGCTGATCGCTTCCAACACGGTCACCTACGGTCCCTTCGGAACCGTCCTGGTCCTCCAGTCCTGGCTGGTCGGCGTGGGCATCGTCGTATTCGGCGGTGCGCTGGCCGGTCGTCTGCTGCACGAAGAGCTCCCACGTGTGGTGCAGGCACTGAGGCGGCGAAGGTGAGATCCGCGCCTCCAGGTCGCTGGGGACGTGCACGGCCGCAGAAACCGTGCGCCCTCATCGAGGCCGCCCCAAGCGGGGCTGACCGGCGCAGCAGACCTCGCAACCGCCCCGCCGGCAGTTCGACCGTCGTGCCCGACATGTGCCCGACACGTCGCGCCCTCGCGCGGCAACGGTATCGACCGCGGGAGTGGACTGGCAGCTACGTCGCGCGCGACCGCCCGTCACCAGTCGAACGCGGATGGTCGACCCAGCTCCGGAGCGCGCTTCTCTGGGGACATGACGTGCCGGTCAGCGCCGGGGGGATGGGGTGGCCGGGTGGGGGATCAGGGTGGTGTCGAAGTCGCCGTCGGCGATCTCGCGGGCGAGCTGTGCGAGCTGACGTTGGTGGGCGCGGGCGTAGGAGCGGAAGGCGGTGAACGCGTCGTCGAGTGAGATGTGCCAGCGTTCCGCGAGCATGCCCTTGACCTGTTCCAGGACGATGCGGCTGGTGAGGGCGTACTGGAGTTGGGCACGCTCGATGTGGCTGTGATCCAGGGTGCGCTGCTGCAGGATGGCAATGGTCGCGACGTCGGCCAGGGCCTGGGCCAGGGTGATGTCCTGATCGCTGAGGGGGTCGGGGTCGGTCTGGAACAGGGCGAGCGCGCCGATCACGCGGCCGCGTAGCCGCAGCGGGAGCGCGTTGGTGGCCACGAAACCGGTCGCGTGGGCGCGGGTGACGAACTGCGGCCAGCTCTCTGTCACCTTCGGATCGGTGAGGTTGATGTTGGTGCGGGCCCGACCGCTCTTGTAGCACTCCACGCAGGGGCCTTGGTCGTGCTGCAGGGCGAAGAGTTCGAGCAGTCGGGTGTGTTCGTCGGAGGCGGCGATGGTCTGCAGGATGTCGTGCTGGTCGGCCAGCAGGATGCCGACCGCCGCCACGTCCAGCAGTTCCATGCAGCGCACCGAGAGCTGCTGGAGGAAGTCGATGAGGTCGAAGTCGTCGGTCAGGGAGTCGGCGACTTCCACGAAGACCTCGGTGAGCCGTTGTTCGCGGGGCATGTCGATCAGTCCTTGTCTACGACGGTCGGGGGCGTGCCGTTGCCGTTGCCGTTGTGGTCCAGGCGAAGCCGCCGGTCCACCACGTCCTGGGAGATGTCGGTGATGGAGCGTCCACTGCTGTAAGCATGCGCGCGCAGCCGCAGCAGGGCTTGGGGCAGGGGCAGGGAGAGTTGGACGCTGACCATGCCCGTCGCCTGGTGGATCACGGCGTGCTGCAGGGTGCGCGGGGAGCCGGCGGGGGAGGGCCCGTCCAGGCGTGAGTCGCCGCTGCCCAGGCACCGGGCGGTGAGGGCGTCGGCCAGGATCAGCGCGTCGTCGGCCTGCTGTGCGGTCAGCGGGCCCGGGGTGCGGCGTACGGCAGTCAGGACACCGGTGCGGATCGCGCCGATCCCCATCGGGAAGCAGAAGACCGCCCGGGCCGGCAGGCCGGGGGCCTCCATGGCCAGCGCGGGCCAGCGCGCAAGGCGAACGCCGGCCAGGTCGGGAACCCACACCATCGCGCCGGTGCGAGCCGCGTCGGGCCCAGGGCCCTCCCCAAGGGTGAGTTGAAGGTCCTCGAAGCGGCGCGTTGCGGCGTCCGAGCACCACAGGAGCTCGGTGAAGTCGCCCTCGGTGACCAGGGAGACCGCGAGGCCGTCCACGCCCAGCGCGGCGGCGCCGGCCGCGGTGACATCAGCGACCTGGCCGGAGCGGTCGTCGAACTGCAGCAGGCGCAGAACCCCGACCATGCGGTCACTGATCACCCGCCACCACCTCGCCCCGTACCGCCGACGTCGGGCGGGCCCTTGGTCGTGCTTCCCGGCCCGGTCACGAGGCCAGCGACGTGGGACGCGCGGCGGCCAGGTCGTCCGTGACGGCGACACGCGGCGCGGGTACCAGGGGCCGGTCGGAGAGGAGGAAACCGGTGGCGGTCAGATCAAGGAGGCGGGTCAGCATCGGACTCGGGCGGCGCAGGCACAGCGCCCCCCCGGCCGTGGCGGTGAGCCGAGCGGCGGCCAGGAAGGCATTGAGGCCGCTGACATCGCAGAAGGTGAGGAGGGTCAGGTCGATGTCGACCGTGCGGATTCCGTCCCGCAGACAGTCCTCGATCATCACGCGCACGGAGGGTGCCGTCTCCAGGTCGAGTTCACCCGCCAGGGAGATCGTCGCGTGGTTTACTCGGTCGTGCCGGTAGAGGTTCAAGCTTGACTGAACAGGCATAGTGCCTCAGTTCTTATGACCACCTGGTGCAGCACTGGGCGGGGCCTGGAATTTCGGCTACGCCTGGCACGTATTCCCCGTGGTCGGATGCCTTTACAGGTCAGGCAAAAGCGGCGGATGGCAACCCTGTCTCCAGGGCCGTGAACCCGACCGGCTTCGCCTCGAAGGTGGGCCTGCGGCGATCCAGACGAATCGTCCACTCCCAGCAGGCACGAACACGACAACAGCATGAGTCACGCCGGGGTCTGGGACGTCCATCGCAGCATAGCCCCCGCGCCCACCCCCCGACAGCCGTTCCTCGGTCACCGCCTTCCACCGACCCTGCGGCACCTCCTCGGCGTACGGCCCCAAGGGCCCCTCCCCCGGGACCGGCGGTACCCCGAAAGCGCCAGGACCTCCGGCTCCTCACATCGGCGTGGCCACCCAACTCGCTGACGCACCTGCCGGCTCACACGCTGACCGGTGCCACCCGTGGACGCGCGAGCAGTCACCGCCACTACGCCGCACGAAGGCGGCGCAACGCACGACACCACTCCCGTTGCATCTCCTGCGGGAGCTTCTTGCCCTCCGTGGTGGCGACCAGGGCCGCAGCTACGTCCCTGAGTTTGACGTTGCAGTGCTGCGATACGTCCATCAGCAGATTCCAGGCCCCCTCACCGGAACACGGCGCCGAGGCAATCACCATCCCGCACGCCTGGTCGATCACCGCGTGGCTGACCAGCGCCTGACCCAACTGCTTGTTCTCGGCACGCAGTGCAAGAATTTCCGCCACCAGAGCGGCGTCTGCCTACCAAGCCCATAGTCGTCAAAGCCCGCTGCTCTCATGAATCGTGATCGACTGACGCATGGTGTACCTCGCAGCGCAGTCAGCGGATCCGGCCTGGGCGACAGCCGTTGGCACGCCTGGATGCCCAGCCCCATCGGTCACCCGTGATGTTCGCTGGACCGACGGTCCCGGCGATTCCAGCCGCCCCGGCGCTGCCGCCTGTACCGGCGGTCCCAGCGGTCCTGACGGTCCCGGTAATCCCGGTAATCCCGGTAATCCCGGTAATCGGAATCGCCGCCACGGGTCCCGCCCCTGGCGCCACCGCGGCCGTAGTGCGCGAAACCGAAGATGAGAACGGCTGCGGCTACCCACCAGACGGGGCTGAGGAATCCCAGGCCGAGCAGGACCACGGTGAGGATGAGAAGCAAGACGAACACGGCGACCCTTCCCGGAGCGCAACAAGACATCGCTGCCGGGGACTGGGGCCTCACGCAACAGCATAGTCCTGCCAAAAGGTTGCGGATAGCTCCGCATTTCAGCCCGCATCATGGTGACTGGATAGCTACTTGACGCCTTTTCAGGAAGTGCGACGACTACGTGCGCGGTGCGGCCCCGGCCCCGGCCCCGGCCCCGGCAGCATCGAGAAGCTACCGCGCCCCATCGGGAACACACCTTGCGCATCGGTGCCGGACCTGCCTCGTCACAAATCGACTCACCGATGTCGACCTCGATGCCATCAGGTCCGTCGATCGCTGCGACCGAATCGAGCCAGTGCCGCAAGAGCATGTTGCGTCGGCCCGGTGCAGTACGTCCATCTCCGCAGCGCCGCCCGGAAGAAGCTCCCTTGCGATCGCACAAAAGCCGGTGTGGTCTGTCCGGCCCGCGTGCCGCAGACACCACACCTCCGGCCTGTCCTTACTCTCCGCCGCCCCCGACTGCTCCCCGCACGTGGTGCACTCCGCCTCAAAGATCGGCCCGCTGCCGGAGGTATCCGCGATCAACGACCAGTCCGCGAACCGCATTACCGACTTGGCCGCCATCACCGCACCTCCTGATCCGTACGCCGGCCGCCGCGTTCCACGGCCAATACGTCGGCTGCATGCACTCGCATCGCGGGACCCGACTTGAAGATCAACACGACCGCCGGGCCACCCGAGGCATACCGGTCCGACCGAACCGCCTTCACCTCATTCCGTCGGCCCTGGGCTGTATGAGTAGGGGATCTTCTGCGCCAGCCCACGTTGAGTCAGCCCCGCTCGCTTCCGGTGGTGCGCGATCCGGTCGCCCGCGTGTTCGTCTCCGGGGAAGGGCATGCAAGGCTCCGTTCGGTGACTCGCTGACGGAAACGCTACCCGCCCGCCCGAGGCAGAGAACGACGATTGTTGATGTCTGCGCTCGGGGCTGGTTGCGGCCGGCGGTCCGGTCAAGGTGGACTGCGGGTATGACCGCGAACCGTGTCCTCTACCTGCTGGGCAGTGCCGCTCCGCCCGTGCTCGACGTCGAGGGTGTCATCGAGCGCGCACATGCTGCGGGCTGGGATGTCTGTCTGGGGCTGACTCCTACTGCGGCCCGATGGCTGGACGATCGGCTCCCCGCATTGGAGAGGCTGACCGGGCACCCGGTACGCAGTGAGTACAAGCTCCCCAGGGAGCCCGACGCCTGGCCGAGCGCGGACGTTGCCGTCGTGGCGCCAGCTACCTTCAACACGCTCAACCAATGGGCGCTCGGGATCACCGAGAAGTTCATCGTGGGGTTCGTGGCCGAGGGCATCGGCAAGGGCATCCCGCTGGTGACGATGCCGTGCGTCAACGCCGCCTACGTACAGCACACCCAGTTCGACCGCAGCATTGCGACCCTTCGGGACATGGGCGTCCGTGTGCTGTACGGGGAGGACGGGTTCGTGCCCAATGAGCCGGGCAAGGGCCGACCAGAGGCGTACCCGTGGCACCTGGTCCTCGATGCCGCGGCCGAGGCCACTGGACACTCTGGCACCTAGCCGTGATCACCAGGCACGGCGGCGCTGAGGCCGCCGACCCCGATTCGGCCCGGTCACAAGGATGCGTAGAGCGCCTCGATCAGGGCCATCTTCCGGGGGTCGTCCGCTATCCGCGGGCCCATACGGTTCATCACGTAGCCCACGCTGATCCCGGTCTCCGGGTCGGCCAGGCCGAACGAACCGCCATAGCCGTCGTGGCCGAAGGCTCGGGGGTTCGGGCCGTACGAGCGGCGGGGTCCGCTCAGCCAGCACCCCAGCGCGATCTCCGTCTCACCGCCGAAGCCCGCGCCCAGTACCAGGTCCGTACACGCCCCCTGGCCCTCCCGGACCCGCTCCACCGCATCTCGTCCGAGCAGGCCCGGACCGCCTTCCGGGCCGCCTTCCGGACCGCCTTCCGGACCGATCGGCGCGCCGGTCAGGATCCCGTACAGGGCGGCGACCGCCCGCGCGGTGCCGTGTCCGTTGAGGGCAGGCAGCTGAGCGCGGCGCCACTCCGCCGTATTGGCGTCCGCCGCGCTGAGGACCGGGTTGGTCAGGGCCGCGATCGCGGCGGGGTGCAACTGGGCGAAGACCGCGCTCTGTTCACTGCCCTCGACCCTTTGCGGCGGTACGAGCTCGGCGACACGGCTGTCCTCGGACTCCGGCAGGCCGATGGCGAAGTCGATGCCCAGCGGGCCGGTCACCCGTTCCCGCAGGTATGCGCCCGTGGTACGGCCCGTCACCCGGCGAATCACCTCGCCGACCAGGAAGCCGTACGTCATGGCGTGGTACCCGGAACGGCTGCCCGGCTCCCACCACGGCTCGGTCGCCGCCAGCCGCGCGACCGTCGATTCCCAGTCGTACAGGTCGGCCACCGTCAGGGGTTCACGCAGACCGGCCAGCCCAGCGCGGTGGGAGAGCAGATGACGGACCGGAAGCTGCTCCTTGCCCGCCGCCGCGAACTCCGGCCAGTAGCGGGCGACCGGTGCGTCCAGGTCGAGCTGCCCCTCCTCCACCAGGAGATGGGCGACGAGGGCGGTGACCCCCTTGGTCGTCGACCACACGTTCACCAGCGTGTCCCGTTCCCACTCCCGGGTCCCGGCCGCGTCCGCCCAGCCTCCCCAGAGGTCCACCACCGGCTCTCCACCGGCGAACACGGCCACTGCCGCACCGAGTTCGCCGCGGGACTCGAAGTTCTCCTCGAACGCCTTGCGGACCGCCTCGAAGCGGGCATCGCATCGACCTCGAACCACGGTCACGGAGACCGCCCCCTCGCCATCGCCAACCGACCGACCGACGACCGCGATCGTACCGACCGGTCGGACTGGCGAGAAGGGCGCCGGCCCTGCCGGACGTCGGCTCCACCGGAGTTCAGCCATGCCCGGACGTCAACCCTGCCCGGACGTCAACCCTGCCCGGACGTCAACCCTGCCCGGACGTCAACCCTGCCCGACCTCAGCCCTGCCCGGACCTCAGCCCCAACCGACATCGGGGCTACCGGACCTCAGCCATCCGCGAGGGCGTTGCGCAGACCGAGGTTGCTGATCAGGAGGCCGCCGTCCACTGGGAGGGTGGTGCCGGTGATCCAGGCGGCATCGCGGGAGGCAAGGAAGGCGACGGCCGACGCGATGTCCTCGGGTCGGCCGACGCGGCCGAGCGGATAGTGGGCGGCCGCTCGCTCCAACGCGTCCTCCCTGCCCTGCCAGTTGGGGGTGTGCACGGTGCCCGGGGCGACGAGGTTGACGCGAACGCCGCGCGGGGCCGACTGGACGGCCAGCGTACGGGTGAGGCTCGCCAGGCCTGCCTTCGCGGCGCTGTAGGCGTGATTGCCGAAGTCCTGCTCGCCGTTGACCGAGCCGATGCTCACGATCGCCCCTCGGCCGTCGGGTGCGGCAGCCAGGTGGGGCATCGCCGCCCGCGCGCAGCGGAAGGCCCCGTGCAGGGTGATCTCGAAGTCCCGGTACCAGTGCTCGTCCGGCTCGTCCTCGAACCGAGGGGTGTCAGGGGTGCAGGAGAGGGCGTTGTTGACCAGGACGTCGAGCGAGCCGAAGCGCTCGGCGGCGTGGGTCACAGCGGCCTCGACGGCCGCCGGGTCGCCGACATCGCAGGCCAGCGCCTCGGCCGTGCCCCCCGCATCCCGTACCCCGGCCGCCTCCCGTACGCCGGCCGCGGCCTTCTCCGCGCGCTCGCCGTCGAGGTCCGTGAGAAGGACCCGTGCGCCTTCGGATGCCAGGCGGTGTGCGGTCGCCTCACCGATGCCCCGTCCGGCGCCGGTGATCAGTACGCCGTACCCGTCGAACCGTCGCACCGCGCACACCCCCTTCGCCGCCGGGTCCTGACGATCAAGCCCGTCCGCGCGCAGCGTAGGCGCTCCGCGCGGTCAGAGGTAGGGGGACCGGATCCGGCGCGCCGCCCGCTGCCAGGCCGGCCGCCGCCGTCACCGCCCGAGCATCCGCCGAGCGCCACCGGCGCGGTCAGGTCCCCCGGCCTGCCTAGGTGATGCGCCCGTGCAGCACCAGGGCCCAGGTGAGGCAGCCGAGCGCGGCCGTGGATGCCACCGCGCGAGCGATGTTCCAGCGGACCCACTGCGCTTCGAAGCGCTCGCGCACCGCCGCGAGATCGGCGATACGGCCGGGCTCTCCGGCCGCGTCGAGCGCATTGTTGAGCGGCACGTTGACGCTGAAGGTGATGGCCAACTGCGCCCCGTACAGGACCAAGGCAGCCACCGTCCAGGGCAGTACGTCCCGCCCGTCGTCGCCGACGTGGAGTGCTGCGGCCACGATGGTGAACACCAGCGCGCCGCCGAAGGCGAGGGCGAACCAGCCGTTGAGGATCGCTACGTTGATCCGCTGCATCACGTCGACGAAGCTCCGGTCGTCCGTCCGCTTCAGGCCGGGCATGACGGAGCAGGCGTAGGCGTAGAAGAGGCCTGCGACGAGCCCCACGGTCAGCGTCGCCGCGATCAGCGCGGCGACGCGGAAGAACTCCAGCATCGCGTCCTCCCCGGCGGTCAACCGCTCCAGACGCCGTCGGCCGCAGCGTCCCGTGCGAAGTCGGCGAAGTCCCGGGGCTCCCGGCCGAGCGCGCGCTGGACGCCGTCCGTCAGATGGGCGTTGCGGCCGTCCAGGACCTCGGTGAAGAGGAACTCCAGCAGCCACAGGACATCGTCCGGCACGCCGTCGGCCGCCGCGGCGGACGCGAACTGATCCATGGTGATCGGCACATACCGGACCTCCCGGCCCGCCGCCTTGGCGATCTCGGTCGCCGCGTCCGCGAAGGTCAGCAGTCGGGGGCCGGTCACCTCGTAGACCTCGCCCACGTGCCCCTCCTCCGTCAGCGCCGCGACCACGACATCCGCGATGTCGTCGGCGTCGACGAACGGCTCGGCCACGTCCCCGGCCGGCAGCGCGATCTCACCACCGAGCACCGAGTCCAGCATGTAGCCCTCGCTGAAGTTCTGGTTGAACCAACTCGACCGCACGATCGTCCAGTCGGCACCGGAATCCTGTACCGCCTGCTCGCCCTGCTGCGCGCCCGGCTCGCCCCGCCCGGACAGCAGCACCAGTCGCCGGGTCCCGCTCCGCACGGCCAGCTCGGCGAACGAACCGACGGTGTCGGCGGCCCCCGGGACCGCCAGGTCCGGGTAGTAGACCATGTACACCGAGTCCACGCCGTCCAGCGCGGGTGCCCATGTGGCGCGGTCCTCCCAGTCGAACGGCGGCTGGGTGGAGCGGGACGCGCTCCGGACCGGCAGGCCCCGAGCCGTGAGCCGCTCGGCCACCCGGCGGCCGGTCTTGCCCTTGCCGCTCAGGACCAATGTCGTCGGCTTCTTCTCGTTCTTGTTCTTGTTCTCGTTCTCAGCCATGCCTTCAGTCAAGCCCCGCGCCGTGAGACGGGCCATGGCTGAGAGGCTCCGTTCCATCATCAGGCGTCTACACTCGGCCGTATGGACGCGCTCGCGGGGCTCCTGGACGGGCCGAGGGCCCGAGGGGCTTTCCTGCTTCGGTCGATCATGAGCCCGCCCTGGTCCCTGCGGATCCAGGACGAGGCGCCGCTCACTCTGGTGGCGATGATGCGGGGCGAGGCATGGGTGCTGCCCGACAGCGGCGAAGCGGTGCGGCTGCGCCCCGGTGACGTCGCGGCCGTGCGCGGCCCGGATCCGTACACGGTGGCCGATGATCCTGCCACGCCGTGGCAGGCGGTGATCCACCCCGGGCAGCACTGCACCTCGCCGACGGGGGAGCCCCTGACGGAGCTGATGGATCTGGGCGTCCGCACGTGGGGGGCGAGCCCGGACGGCCCGGTGATGATGCTCACCGGCACGTACCAGATGGAAGGCGAGATCAGCCGGCGACTGCTCGCGGCTCTGCCCACGTTGCTGGTCCTGCCCGACGACGCGTGGGACAGCCCCCTCGTCCCGTTGCTCGGTGAGGAGATCGTCAAGGATGAGCCGGGCCAGGAGGCCGTTCTGGACCGGCTGCTGGACCTGCTGCTCATCGCCGTCCTACGGGCCTGGTTCGCCCGCCCCGAGGCCCACGCCCCCGCCTGGTACCGGGCTCACAGCGACCCCGTGGTGGGCCGCGCCCTGCGGTTGCTCCACAACAACCCGGCCCATCCCTGGACCGTCGCCACACTGGCGGCGAAGGCGGGCGTCTCCCGCGCGGCGCTGGCCCGCCGCTTCGCCGAGCTGGTCGGCGAGCCGCCCATGACCTACCTGACCGGCTGGAGGCTGTCCCTGGCCGCCGATCTGCTGCGCGAACCGGGCGCCACCATCGGCGCGGTGGCCCGGCAGGTCGGCTACGGCAGTTCCTTCGCCCTCAGCACCGCCTTCAAGCGCGAGCGCGGAATCAGCCCGCAGGAGCATCGCGTCGGCGCGACGGTGAGGTGACCGGCGAGGCGATGGCAGCTCTGGGGGAACAGGACGCCTGCCGGGTCCTCCTGCGGATCGCCGAGAACCGAGCCGAAGCAACGTACTCCTGACCCGGCGTCACTTCTTCTGCGCCGCCAGGGAGTCGCGTACGGCACGCACCAGCGCCTGGGCACGCGGGTCCGCGGTGACGTTCTTCTGCATGCCGCCCGTGACGTACCCGAAGGCGATACCCGCCTCCGGGTCGGCGAAGGCCAGGGAGCCGCCGCGGCCCGGGTGCCCGAAGGAGCCCGGGGAGAGCAGCGGGGAGGCGGGGCCGTGCAGCATGTAGCCGAGGCCGAAGCGGCTGGACACCACCAGGACCCGGTCCCGCCCCGCGGACTCCTCCGTACGCGCGAGCGTGAGGGTCGCGGGCGCGAACAGGCGGCGGCCGCCCGGCACCTGGCCGATCAGCGCCGCATAGAAGCGGGCCAGCGAGCGGGCCGTGCCGATGCCTCCCGAAGCGGGCAGTTCGGCCGCGTGGTAGCCGGGGTCGTTCTCGTCCGGCAGCGGGTCGATCGCGGCGAAGGCGCGGCGGGTGAGGGAGTCCGGATCGCGGTAGGCCTCGGCGACCGCGGGTCTGGGACGGACACGCAGCCCCTGCCCGCCGGTCGGGGCCGGGGAGTCGACATCGGCCGTGCGGCCGACCCGGCCGGCTTCCGACGGCGGCAGACCGATCCACAGATCGAGGCCCAGCGGCCCGGAAATCTCCTCGGCGACCCAGCGGCCGATGGTGCGACCGGTGACCCGGCGGACGAGCTCGCCGAGCAACCAGCTGTAGGTCTGGGCGTGGTAGCCGTGCGCGGTACCGGGCTCCCAGACAGGCGCCTGCGCGGCGACGGCCCGCGGACCGCTCACCCCGTCGACCGCCTCGGCCGGGGTGAGCGGTGTGTCGAGCACCGGCAGCCCCGCTCGGTGCGACAGCAGATGCCGTACGAGCACCCGCTCCTTGCCGCTCGCCTTGAACTCGGGCCAGTACGTGCCGACGGGGGCGTCCAGGTCGAGCTGTCCGCGCTGGTGGAGAATGAGCGGTACGGCGGCTGCGACGCCCTTCGTGGCGGACCGTACGACCTGGGCGGTGTCCTGCGTCCAGGGCGCCGCCCCTCCCCCTGTCTCCGGCGCGGGCGACCCCGCGTCCGCCGTGCCCGCCCACAGGTCGACCGCCATGCCGCCGCGGGTGTGCACGGCGACGGCCGCACCGCGCTCCCCGCGCTGCTCGAAGTTGCGGACGAAGGCGTCCCGGACCGGCTCGAAGCCGTCAGCCACCATGCCCTGGACGTCCACCACTGCTCCCGTACTCCTGCTGTTGTGCTGCTGATGCGCCGCGCACCCGCGGCGCGCCCCCACCATGGTGCATGCCTGCGGCAATGCCCCCGGCAGGGGGCTGTCCGGCGGTCCTCGTCCCGGCGGCCACGCAGCCCCGGGGTGACGGACGGAAGGGGCGCGAGGCGAACGGGGCGCTCAGAAAAGCATGATCGAGACGTCGATGTTGCCGCGGGTGGCGTTGGAATACGGGCAGACCCGGTGCGCGGCGCCGACCAGACGGCCCGCGAGCTCCTGGTCGAGCAGCGGCAGGGAGACGTTGAGGGCGACGGCGAGACCGTAACCCTCGGCCTCATTGGGGCCGATGCCGACCTTGGCACTGACCGTAGAACCCCTGAGGTCGTATCCCGCCCGGCGGCCGACGAGAACCAGGGCGTTGTGGAAGCAGGCACTGTAGCCCGCGGCGAACAGCTGCTCGGGGTTGGTGCCCTCGCCGCTGCCGCCCATCGCGCGCGGCACGGCGACCCGGACTTCGAGCTGCTGGTCGTGGGTCGTGACGTAGCCGTCACGGCCGCCGTGTGCGGTCGCCTCGGCGACGTAAACGATCTTGGTCGGCCGGGTCGAGGCGTCGTGGCTCATGCAGCGCCCTTACGGAGGGGAATCGACACACAACTACTTCGCCGCTCAACGTATAGACCCTGAAAAAGCCGCTTGTTACTGGGGGGTAGCTACCGCTGGTACGAGCACATCAAGCCCTGGGCCGGGCGGTCAGGCCGTCGGCGCGGTCACCGAGCGCGGGTCGAAGCCGAACGGCAGCTCCAGCCGGTGGGCCCGCATCAACTCCTCGTCGCACAGCAGGTCCTGGGTGCGCCCGTCGGCGGCGATCACCCCGTCGCTGAGCACCACCGAACGCGGGCACAGCTCCAGGGCGTACGGCAGGTCGTGCGTCACCATCAGCACGGTGACGTCCAACGAACGGATGACGTCGGCCAGTTCACGCCGTGAGGCGGGGTCGAGATTGGACGAGGGCTCGTCCAGGACCAGGATCTCCGGCTCCATCGCGAGGACGGTCGCGACAGCAACCCGACGCCGCTGGCCGAAGGAGAGGTGGTGCGGGGGCCGGTCGGCGTAGGCCGCCATGCCGACCCGCTCCAGCGCCCGTACGACGCGGGCCTCCAGCTCCGGGCCGCGCAGCCCGGCCGCCGCCGGGCCGAAGGCGACATCCTCCCGGACGCTGGGCATGAACAGCTGGTCGTCCGGGTCCTGGAAGACGATCCCGACGCGGCGGCGGATCTCCGCGAGGTGTTCCTTGGCGACGGGCAGTCCCGCGACACGGACCCCGCCCGCGCCGCCGCCGAGGATCCCGTTGAGGTGCAGCACGAGGGTGGTCTTGCCCGCGCCGTTGGGGCCGAGCAGGGCCACCCGCTCGCCACGCGCCACGGCCAGGTCGACACCGAAGAGCGCCTGGTGCCCGTCGGGGTAGGCGTAGGCGAGGCCGGTCACTTCGAGGGAGGGCACGGAGGATACGGAGGATGGGGATTTGGTCACCTGGTTCCTCCGAGGATGCCCCGGCCCTCAGGCCGGGGAGGAAGCGGACTCATGCGGAACGGAGCAGGGAAAGACGTGCCTTCAGGGCGATTCGTCTTCTGCCACGGGCGCGGCGCGTCCGACTTCCAGACGGTGCAGGATCTCGGAGTTGAGGGACCTGCGGGCGGACTTGGCCTGAGCGGCCAGCCATGAATGGAGGTCCGCGGGGAGCCTGAGCGTGATGCGTACTTCATCATCCATGCTCTCCATCGTAGTGGTAGAGTGGTGTCATGATGACACCACGGGAAGCGGGGGAGACCGGGCACGCCCGGTACGCCTACCGGCTTCGTGTGTCGTCCACCGCGCTCGCCTCCCTGTTGGGCGAGTGGGACCGGTGCCGGTGGATCTGGAACGAGTGCGCCGCCCGGTCGAAGAAGGCCCACCGGGACGGTGAGAAGTGCGGTCCGGCCCGGCTCGACAAGATGCTGACCGAGGCCCGCACCCGGCTCGCGTGGCTGCGTGAGGGCAGCAGTGTTCCGCAGCAGCAGCTCGTACGCGACTTCGGAAAGTCCCGCGCCAAGGCACTCAAGGACATCAAAGCCCGGCTGCCCATCAACCAGCGGACGGGGATGCCGAAGTACAAGAAGAAGCACCTCGCGGACCCCACACTCAACTACACCAAACGCGGCTTCCGCACCAAAGACGGGAAGCTGCACCTGGCGGGCGGGATCGCCCTGACGGTGGTGTGGTCGCGGGACCTTCCCGCGGACCCCTCCTCCGTGCGGATCCACCGGGACAGCCTCGGGCATTGGTACGCCTCCTTCGTCGTCCCGGCCGGAGCCGAACCGATGCCTGAGACGGGAGAGGTGCTCGGTATCGACTGGGGGGTCAAGGAGACCGCGACCACCACCAGCGATGCCCACGACCTTCCTCATGCCGAGCACGGCAAGAAGGCCGCGACCAAACTCGCCCGGTACCAGCGGATGATGGCAAGGCGGAAGCCCGCACGCGGGCAGCCCGGCTCGAAGGGCTACCGCCGGGCGAAGAAGCTGACGGCGAAGGTACACAAGAAGATCGCCCGCCAGCGGCAGGACACCGCCCGCAAATGGGCCAAGACCGTCGTGACCGACCACGACCAGATCGCGGTGGAGGACTTCCGGCCGAAGTTCCTCGCCAAGACCACCATGGCACGCAAGGCAGCCGACGCGGCGATCTCCGCGACCAAACGCGAGCTGATCACCATGGCACGCAAGCATCAGCGCAAACTGCACCTCGTGCACCCCGCGCACACCACCATGGACTGCGCGCAGTGCGGAGCGAGAACCAAGCACGCACTACCTCTCTCAGAACGTACCTACACCTGCACCGTGTGCGGAGCCCTCTCGCCCAGAGACAAAAACTCCGCCCGAGTGATGCTGGTCCGGGCTGGTCTCAACCCGGCTGGTGCTGATCGTGCAAGACCTGATGGACCGCCGGTCCACAGGCAACGTGAGCCAGGAATCCCCTCCCCCATAGGGAGGGGAGGATTCAAAGGGTCCATCCCAGCAGACAGACGGCGAGCGCCGCGGCGGGCAGGGCGGCGGCGGACGACCACTGGGCGCGGGTCGCCGTCACCTCGTCGGTCACCGGCATGCTGCCCGTGTAACCGCGGCTGACCATCGCCAGGTGCACCCGCTCCCCCCGCTCGTAACTGCGGATGAAGAGCGCACCGGCCGACTTGGCCAGCACGCCCCACTGCCGGACGCCCCGCGCCTCGAAGCCGCGCGAGGTCCGGGCGATCTTCATCCGGCGCATCTCGTCGGCGATGACATCGCCGTAGCGGATCATGAACGACGCGATCTGGACGAGCAGCGGCGGCAACCGCAGCCGCTGGAGGCCGAGCAGCAGCGAGCGCAGCTCGGTGGTGGACGCGAGCAGTACGGAGGCGGCGACGCCGAGGGTGCCCTTGGCGAGGATGTTCCAGGCACCCCAGAGGCCGGACTCGCTGAGCGACAGGCCGAGCACGTCGACGTACGGGCCCTCCGCGACGAAAGGCATCAGCACCGCGAAGGCGACGAAGGGGACCTCGATGAGGAGCCGCCGCAGCAGCAGGCCGGCCGGGATGCGGGCGAGCGCGGCGACGGCCCCGAGCAGCACGGCGTACAGCCCGAAGGCCCAGACCGCCTCGCGCGGTGTGGACACCACGACCAGGACGAAGCAGACGACCGCCGCGATCTTGCAGTGCGGGGGGAGCCGGTGTACAGGCGACCGGCCCTGCCGGTAGAGCCGGTGTGCGTGCCCCGCTCCCATCAGTCCTCGTCGGGGGAGGGCCGGCGGCGTATCACCCAGAAGACCCCGGTGCCGACGGCGAGCGTCCCGCCGACGCCGATCACCCCGGCCAGACCGCCGGACAGCCGGGCATTGTCGACGTCCTTGGTCCGGTAATCGGCGAGCGGGGAGTTCTCGGCGGCGTGGTCCTCGGCCTCTTTGTCGATGCCGTGGTCGGCGGCGACCTTCTCCAGCCCGTCGGGGCTGGCGGAGGCGTAGTAGCTGAGGCCACCGGCGAGGAGGAGCGCCGCGAGCAGGCCGGTGATCCACAGACCCTTTGCGCTGCGCGATACGCGCTTCCGGGCCGGCTCGGCGGACTCGGGGACGGGCGCGGATGACGCCTGGGCGGCGGCCATGGTCGTGTCCTCCAGCGGGGCTGCGGTGGCGGCCTTCTCTGCGGGCCCGTGCTCGTTCCGGTGTGCGTCACTGCGGACGGTGGGAGCCATCAGGAACTCGCCTCCTCGCGCCTCGACTCGGCGGAACGAGCCGCGGCGGCACCGGATGCAGCCGGCGCACGCTCGGCATCCGCGGATTTTTCGGAAACCACGGAGCCGGGAACGGCGGGCTCCTCATCCACAGGCCCGGCAGCCACGGGCTCTGCATCCGCGGGCTCGACACCCTTCGGCCCGGCGACCGCGGGCTCGGCCGGGGACACGGGGGAGACCGTACGCAGCTCGGGCGCCCGCTGAAGGCCGTGCGCGCCGTACACCAGGTCGGGCCGGACGGCCACCACCGCGCCCACCGTGAGTGCGGTGATCGCCGCCTCGCCGATGCCGATCAGTACGTGGACGCCGACCATGGCCCCGAAGACCTTGCCGATCGACACATCCGCGGTCCCGCCGACGGCGTAGATCCCGGTGAACGCGACGGCGGCGGCCGGTACGGAGACCAGCGCGGCCACGAACGAAGCCGCCGTGATCGAGCCACGGCTGCGCGGCAGGACCTTCACCAGGCCGCGGAAGATGGCGTAGGCGACCAGCACGGTCACCACGGCCATGTCGGTGATGTTGACGCCGAGCGCGGTGAGACCACCGTCAGCGAACAGCACTCCCTGCATCAACAGCACGACGGATATGCACAGAACCCCCGTATAGGGGCCGACGAGGATCGCGGCGAGCGCGCCGCCGAGCAAATGCCCGCTCGTACCGGCCGCGACCGGGAAGTTCAGCATCTGCACAGCGAAAATGAAGGCCGCGACGAGACCGGCCAGCGGAGCGGTGCGCTCTCCGCCGTGGCCTTCCGCGTGGGAGGCACCCGCGAGTTCGCGGCGGGCACCGCGGAGGCTGACGGCGACCGCGGCGACGGCAACAGCACCGGTCGCCACGGATATGGGCGCATTGATGAATCCGTCGGGGACATGCATGGCGGCTCCGCTCCTGCGTTGCGGTCAACCGTTCAATAATAGTCGCTACCTGCGAATCGTTTGCAAGAGCGTGCGGCCCGCGAAAGCGCGCCCCCTTCCGGGTTGCGATAGCGGGCCAGGGGTGGCGCCCCCGGCCTTCTGCCCAAATCCTGAGGGGAGGGATCCGATCCGCGTCGGGAGGTGCGACGCCATGACCACGGCTGCCGCCGAGCCTTCCGTCGTCCCGCCTGCGCTGAGCCGCCGCCGTACCAACCTCGTGTTCGCCACCGTCGTGATCGGTCTGATGCTGGCCGCCCTCGACCAGTTGATCATCTCGACGGCACTGCCCACGATCGTGGCGGAACTGGGCGGCGCCGGGCACATGGCGTGGGTCATCACCGCCTATCTCCTCACCGAGACCGTCGCGACCGTCCTCGTCGGCAAATTCGGCGACCTGTTCGGCCGGAAGGTCATCTTCCAGGTCAGCGCGGTCATCTTCGCCGTGGGCTCGATCCTCGCCGGCGCGGCGGGCAGCATGCTGATGCTGATCGGCGGGCGCGCGATCCAGGGTGTCGGCGGCGGCGGTCTGATGGTCACCGCCATGGCGCTCATCGCCGACGTCATCCCGCTGCGGCAGCGCGGCAGATACCAGGGGGCGCTGGGCGCGATCTTCGGTATCACCACCGTCGTCGGCCCGACCCTCGGTGGCGTGTTCACCGACCACGCCACCTGGCGCTGGTGCTTCTACATCAACATCCCGATCGCGCTCGTCATGATCGTCATGGCGGCCCGTACGATCCCGGTGATCCGGGCCGCTGTACGGCCCGTCATCGACTACCTCGGCATCACACTCGTCGCGCTCGGCTCGTCCGGGCTGGTCCTCGGCCTGGAGTGGGCCGGCAGTACGTACCCCTGGGGGTCGCCGATGATCATCGGCCTGCTGGCCTGCTCCGTGGTGCTCCTCACCTGTTTCGTCTTCGCGGAGCGGCGGGCCCAGGAGCCGATGCTGCCGATGGACCTCTTCCGGGGCAACGTCTTCACGATCTGCTCGGTCCTCTCCTTCATCGTCGGCTTCGCGCTGCTCGGCGCGCTGACCTATCTGCCGACCTATCTGCAGTATGTGGACGGGATCACCGCCACCCAGTCCGGGATCCGCACCCTGCCCCTGGTCGTGGGGCTGCTGGGGACGGCTCTGCTCGCCGGGGAGGTGATCAGCCGGACCGGCAAGTACCGGATCTTCCCCATCCTCGGCACCGGCCTCACCGCGATCGGGCTGTTGCTGATGTCCGGCATGGGGGCGTCCACCGGCCCGTGGCTGGAGACCCTCTACATGTTCGTGCTGGGCCTCGGCATCGGCCTGACCATGCAGGTGCTGACCATCGCGGTGCAGAACACGGTCCCGTACCACCAGCTGGGCGCCGCCACCTCGGGCGTCACCTTCTTCCGTACGCTCGGCAGCGCCTTCGGCACGGCCGTCTTCGGGAGCCTCTACACCAGCAGGCTGGGGCCGAATCTCGACGAGGCGCACCTCCGGGAGCCGGGGGTCCCCGAGGCCGTGGTGCAGAGCCCGCAGGGGCTGCACCAGCTCCCCGACGCGCGGGCCGCCCCGTTCATCGACGCCTACGCCGACACCGTCAACGATGTCTTCCTCTGGGTCATCCCGGTCGCTCTCACCGGCTTCGTGGTGGCGTGGTTCCTCAAGGAAGTGCCCCTGCGCGACAGCGTCCGGTCCGCCGCGGCCGACATGGGCGAGGGCTTCGCGGCGCCGGACACCCCGGATACCGACCAGCAGCTCGCACGAGCCGTGGCGAGCGTGATGCGCAAGGCGCAGGGGCCGGTGAGCCGGCACCTCCTCGCCGAATGCGGCAGTCCGCTCTCCCCCGACGAGGCCTGGGCGGTCGGCCAGATCCACTGGCGTGCCAGGCTCCGGGACGAGGCGTCCCTGAGCGCGATCGCCGACGCGCACCGGATGCCGGTCGAGGTGCTGGAACCGCTCTTCGACCGGATCACCGCCGCCGGGTATGCGGAGCGGGACGGCGACCTGGTCCACCTCACCGCGGCCGGGCAGGCGGAGATCGACCGGCTGACCATCGCCTGGCGGCACTGGCTCGACGAGCGGCTGGAGGACTGGGACGTCCGCGACCCGGCGGACCGGGCCCGGCTGGACCGGGCGCTGGACCACCTGGCCGCCGAGCTGCTGGAGGAGGCGGAGGCGCAGTACGTACGCACGCCTGTGTGACGTGACCGAGCCCTCTGGCGCCGTCCGTACCACCGTCGGAATCGGGACCGCTGCGGTCCGGCCCCGTTCGCTCTGTCGCTCTCCCGATCTCCCGCGCTCTCCCGCGCTCCTTCGCGCTCCTTCGCGCTCCTTCGCGCTCTCTCGCTCGCGATTCTGTGCCGCGACACGGAAGGGCCCGGCGGAGCCCCCTTGTTCGGGGCCCCGCCGGGCTCCCCCTCCTGCGCCGCTCACCGTCCCCACGAGGCGGCGCCGGCCGGGGGGTCGCGCGTCCGCTCTGCGCGCCCCCGGCGTCCGTGTCAGACCCGGGTGAATTCGTGGTCCGGGTCCGTTTCGCCGGCGGCTTCCGGCGCGTCCGAGGGCAGCTGCTTCTGGAGCTGTTCGCCCTCGACATCCACGTTCGGCAGCGCTTTGTCGAGCCGGCGGGGCAGCCACCACGCCGACTTGCCGAGCAGTGCGAGCACTGCGGGGACGATCGCCATACGGACCACGAAGGCGTCGAAGGCGACCGCGACGGCCAGGCCGAAGCCGATCATCTTGACCATCGACTCGGACGAGCCGATGAAGCCCGCGAAGACGCTGATCATGATGACGGCGGCCGCGGTGACGACCCGCGCGCCGTGCTGGAAACCGGTGACGACCGCCTGGCCGGGCCGCTCCCCGTGGACGTACGCCTCACGCATCCGCGTCACCAGGAAGACCTCGTAGTCCATCGCGAGGCCGAAGACGACACCGATCATGAAGATCGGCATCATGCTCATGATCGGCCCGGTCTGCTCGACACCGAACACATCGGCCAGCCAGCCCCATTGGAAGACCGCGACGACCGCGCCCAGTGCGGCGACCACCGAGAGCAGGAAGCCGAGCGCCGCCTTCAGCGGGACCAGGATGGAGCGGAAGACCACCATCAGCAGCAGGAAGGCCAGGCCGACGACGAGCGCCAGATAGGGCAGCAGGGCGTCGTTGAGTTTCTGGGAGACATCGATGTTCATCGCGGTGGTGCCGGTCACCAGGACCTTGGAGCCGGTGTCGGACTCGATGTGCGGCGAGGCGTTCCGGATGTCCGTGACCAGGTCCTCGGTCTCCAGGCTGCTCGGCTTGGAGTCCGGGATCACCGTCAGCATCGCCGTGTCACCGGCCTTGTTGAAGGTGGCCGGGGTGACGACCGCGACGCCGTCGAGGCCGGAGACGGTCTTCGCCACGTGCCGGGCCGCGGCCTTGGCGTCGTCGCTGCCCTTGGCGTCCACCGCCAGCATCAGCGGTCCGTTGAAGCCCGGGCCGAAGGAGTCGCCCAGCATGTCGTACGCCTTGCGCTGCGTGGTGCTGGTCGGCTGCGAGCCGTCGTCCGGCAGCCCCAGCTCCAGCGAGGAGGCCGGTACGGCGACCACGCCGAGCCCGGCCACGGCCGCCAGCAGCACCGGCACCGGGCGGCGCAGCACGAACCGCGCCCAGCGGGTGCCCATGTTCGGCTTCTCCCCGGTCCGCGGGGAGTCGCTCCTACGGGCCTTGCGGCCCAGTACGCGCTGTCCCGCGAAGCCGAGAAGCGCGGGGATCATGGTGAGGGCGATGAGAACGGCGATGGCGACCGTACCGGCCGCGGCCAGGCCCATCTTGGTCAGCATCGGGATGTTGACGACGGCGAGTCCGACGAGCGCGATGACGACGGTGAGTCCGGCGAAGACCACCGCGGAGCCGGCCGTGCCGACGGCCCGTCCTGCGGCTTCCTCGCACTCCCGGCCTTCGGTCAGCTCGGCCCGGTAGCGGGAGACGATGAAGAGCGCGTAGTCGATTCCGACCGCCAGGCCGATCATCGTCGCCAGGGTGGCGGTCGTGCTGGACAGGTCCAGCGCGCTGCTGAGCGCCGTGATCGAGGAGACGCCGATGCCGACGCCGATCAGCGCGGTGAGCAGCGGCATTCCCGCCGCGGCCAACGAGCCGAAGGTGATGACGAGGACGACCGCGGAGACCGCGATGCCGATGACCTCACTGGCCCCTGACTCGGGCACGGCCTGGAGCGCGTCACCGCCGATCTCGACGGTGAGCCCCTTGTCGCGCCCGTCCTGGCCGGCCTCCTTCAGCGCGTCCCGGGCGGACTCCTCCAGCTCGAAGCCGGAAACCTTGTACGAGACCTGGGCGTACGCGGTGGTGCCGTCCTTGCTGATGGCCTTGACGCGATACGGGTCGGTGACATGGCCGACCTGCGCGCCGGACTCGAGCTCGCCGACGACCTGGCGGGCGGCCGCCTTGTTGGCCGGGTCGGTCATCTTCTCGCCGTCCGCGGACGTGAAGACCACACGGGCCGTGGCGCCGTCGGCGTTGACACCCGGAAAGCGCTGGTCCAGCAAGTCGAAGGCTTTCTGAGCCTCGGTGCCCGGGACGGAGAAGGAGTTGGAGGTCGCGGTGGGGGCGGTGGCGGCGCCGAAGCCGACGGCTGCCAGCAGCGCCACCCATATCAGGGCGACGAACCGACGCCGCCGGAAGGCGAACCGGCCCAGTTTGTAGAGGAAGGTGGCCATGAGGGGGGTGTGCTCCCGTGAGGTCGAGGGTCAAAAAAGGGTGTGCGGTGCCGACCCGACGACGAGAGCGGCGCATCGGGCGGGCTTGCTTGTTTGCTGGGTGGTAGGTGGGGTGGGGTCGGGGTGGGGTCAGACGCCGAGGGCGGGGAGGACCACGGCGTTGATGAATCGGTCGAGGTAATCGGAGTCCACCGGCCGGTCCTCGATCAGTGGCCGGGCCACGAAGGCGCCGATGAGCATGTGCGGCACGAACTCCAACGCGGGTGCTCCAGCGGGGAGTTCTCCGCGGGCGACGGCGCGCTGCAGCATCGCGTGGTACCCGGCGGTCTCGGGCTCGATCAACAGCTCACGCAGCGCCTGGTGGAGGTCCGGGTTCTGGTAGACCGCGTGGGCGAGCCCGCGCAGCAGGGCGGTGTCCTTCTCCATCTGGATGTCGTCGGAACAGCGCACCATCTGCTGCAGATCTCCCCGCAGGGTGCCGGTGTCGATGTCCTCGAGAGGCACCGGCCCGGTGTGCCGCAGAGCGGTGGCGACCAGCTCCGGCTTGCCCTTCCACTGGCGGTAGAGGGTGGCCTTGCTGGAGCGGGTACGGGCCGCCACGGCGTCCATGGTCAGCGCCTCGTAGCCCTGCTCCCGCAGCAGTTCGAGCACGGCCGCGTACAGCTCGCTCTCCCGCTCCGGGGTGAGGCGGGTGCGCCGGGCAGTCGGGCGTGGGGTCTTGCCGTCCGTCATTCCGGCCTCCTCTGCGAACTCTGCGGCTCCGCGACTCTGCGCATGGTGCGAACGAAACGGTTTCGTACAGCAGCAGCCTAGGCCCGGGTCCGAACGAAACGCAATCGTTTCGATGAGGAGTGGGTGTGCTCTGCGCCACGAGTTGCCGCCCCCTGGGCGCGGCCGAAACATGGATGAGGTGAGTGATGGCGCGTATCTCCGGTTTCCGCACCTCCACGAGGGGCTGCTGTGCTTCGCGGCCGAGGACGATCTGTGGCTGGCGCCCGTCGCCGATGAGGGTGTCACCCCCGAGCGGGCCTGGCGGCTGACCGTCGACCGGACCCGGGTCGGCCATCCCCGCTTCTCCCCCGACGGGACGCAGATCGCCTTCACCACCTGGCGCAGCCTGGACCCGGAGATCCATCTCGCTCCGGTCGACGGCGGTCCCGCGCGCCGCCTCACCTACTGGGGCAGCACCGACACCCGGGTCTGCGGCTGGACGCCCCCGGAGGACGACGGCACCTCCTGGATCCTCGCGGTGGGATCGCACGGCCAGCCGTTCTCGTACTACTCCTGGGGCTACAAGGTGCCCACCGACGGCAGTCCGGGCGGACGGCTGCCCTGGGGCCCGCTCTCCGACATCGCGGTCGCCGATGTCGGCGGTGAGCACCGGACCCTGCTGCTCACCGGCAAGCCGCCGCACGAGCCCGCGGCCTGGAAGCGCTACCGGGGCGGCGCGACGGGCAGGATGTTCCTGCACGGTGAGCGGCTGCTGCCGGATCTGCGCGGACATCTGGACTGCCCGATGTTCGTCGGCGGCCGGATCGCCTTCCTCTCCGACCACGAGGGCACCGGAAATCTCTACTCCTGCCTGCCCGACGGCTCCGGGCTGCGGCGGCACACCGACCATGACGAGTTCTACGCCCGGCACGCGGCGACCGACGGCACCCGGGTCGTCTACCAGTGCGCGGGCGAGCTGTGGCTCGCCGAGGACTTCTCGGCCTCCGGCGTGCCGCGGAAGCTTCAGGTCCGGCTCGGCGGTCCGCGCGCCGGGCGGCGCCGGTACCAGATCCCGGCCGCCGCACATGTCGACTCGCTCTCCGTCGACGACACCGGGCGCGCGAGCGCGGTGTGCGTACGCGGCAGCCTCTACTGGCTGACCCACCGCGACGGCCCGGCTCGTACGATCACCGACACCCCGGGCGTACGGATCCGGCTCCCGGTGATGCTCGGCGCCCGAGGTCAGGTCGCCTACGTGACGGACGCGGAGGGCGAGGACGCGGTGGAGCTCGCCGATCTGCCGCGGGCCGGCGGGACGCGCGAGCCGCGGCGGATCGCGGCCGGGCGGATAGGCCGGGTCCACGAGTTGGTCGCCTCGTCGGACGGCGAGCGGCTGGCCGTCGCCGCGCACGACGGGCGGCTGCTGCTGCTGACCGTGCCGGGCGACGACACCGTGCAGCCCGAGACCACCGGCAGCGCATCCGGCACCGACACCGGCGCCGCCACCGTGCCCGGCGAGGCTCGGGAGGAGAGCGGCGGTGGGGGCGGTGGCGGCGGTGACGGCGGTGACGGCAAGGACAGCGGGGGCGGCGGGAACGATGGCGACGGTGCGGGCCGCGCGGAGGTCACCGAGCTGGTCCGGTCGGACAACGGGCCGGTCGGAGACCTCGCCTTCTCCCCCGACTCGGAGTGGATCACCTGGTCCCACCCGGGCATCGGCCGCACACTGCGCCGGATCAGGATGGCGCGGCTCGCGGACCGCACGATCATCGACGTGACGGCCGGCCGCTTCGAGGACGAGCAGCCGGTGTTCACCCGTGACGGCCGCTATCTCGCCTTCCTCTCCTGGCGCGGCTTCGACCCCGTCTACGACGTGCACACCGGCGATCTGTCCTTCCCGCTGGGCTGCCGCCCGTATCTGGTACCGCTGTCCTCGGCCACCCCGTCGCCCTTCGCCCTGTCGGCGGAGGGCCGCCCCGCCGCCGGGGGGCTCGACCCGGAGAGCATCCCCCTGCCCTCCGGCACCGGCGCGGGAGGCGGCGAAGGGCATGTGACGGTGGAGGTCGAGGGCCTGCCCAGCCGTGTGACGCCCTTCCCCGTCGCCGCCTCCAAGTACTCGTCACTCCAGCCGGTCAGCGGCGGCGGCCTGGTGTGGCTGCGCTGGCCGATCTCGGGTGCGCTCGGCGAGACGTTCGCCAATCCCGCGGACACGACGGGGCAGCCGACGCTGGAGCACTTCGACGTGGCGAAGGCCAGGCGCACCGAACTGGTCAGCCATCTCGACCGGTTCGCGGTCAGCGGCGACGGCACGCGGCTGGTCGTCAACGACGAGGGCGATCTGACGGCGGTCCCTGCGACCGAGACCGGCGACACCGACTCGACGGTCCATCTCGACCTGCGGCGCATCCTGCACGAGGTGGACCCGGGGGCGGAGTGGCGGCAGGCGTACGCCGAGGCGGGGCGGATCGTGCGGACGTACTACTGGGATCCGAGGATGTGCGGGGTCGACTGGGACGCGGTGCTGGAACAGTACCGGCCGCTGGTCGAACGGGTCGCCTCCCCCGACGAGTTCGCCGATCTGCTGCGCGAGGTGCTGGGCGAGCTGGGCACCTCGCACGCGTACGTCGTACCCTCCCGGCGCAACGAGGGCCCGGCGCACTACCAGCGGCCGATCGGTCTGCTGGGCGTCAACTTCGTGCACACCAGGGACGGCCGGTGGGCCGTGGCCCGCATTCTGCCCGGCGAGTCCTCCGACTCCCGGGCGCGCTCGCCGCTCGCGGGAGCGGGCATCCGGGAGGGCGCGGTCCTCACCCATGTCGACGGGCGGCCGGTGGACCCGGTGACCGGGCCGTATCCGCTGCTGGCGGGGGCCGGCGGCACCACAGTGGAACTGGCCTTCACCCAGCCCCCCGCCGCCGGGCCCCCTTCCGGCGAAGACCCCGCAGCCCCTTCGGACACCGAGGGGGAAGGACACGCCCGCCGGATCGCGATCGTGCCGTTGATCGACGAACGGCCACTGCGCTACCAGGACTGGGTGGCCAAGCGCCGGGAGGTCGTACGGGAGTGCAGCGGCGGCAGATGCGGTTATCTGCACATCCCCGACATGGGCGGCTCGGGCTGGGCCCAGTTCAACCGCGATCTGCGGATGGAGATGGCCCGGGAGGCGCTGATCGTGGACGTACGCGGAAACGCGGGCGGCAACATCAGTGAGTTGGTCGTCGAGAAGCTCACCCGGACCATCCTCGGCTGGGACCTGACGCGGGACGCCCAACCGGTGTCGTACGCCTCCAACGCGCCGCGCGGCCCGATCGTCGCGCTCGCGGACGAAATGACCTCCTCCGACGGCGACATGATCACGGCGGCTTTCAAACTGCTCGGCCTGGGCCCTGTGGTGGGGCTGCGGACGTGGGGCGGGGTGGTGGGGATGACGGGGCGGCACCGGCTCGGCGACGGCACGGTCATCACCGTACCGATGAACGCCGCCTGGTTCGAGGGCTACGGGTGGGGGGTGGAGAACCACGGCGTCGCACCGGACATCGAGGTGGACCGTACGCCGCTCGACTGGGCGGAGGGCCGCCACAAGCAGCTCGACGACGCGGTGGACGCCGCGCTGGAGCTGCTGAAGCGGCACCCCGCCACGAGCCCGCCCGACTATTCGGACGTGCCGGACCTGCGCCGCCCCGAACTGCCGCCGCGCGGCGGCAGTTGAGCGGACCAATGCCGCGGCGGCATGTGAGTGGGCTCCTGCCGTTGCGGCAGTTGAGCGGAGCTACTGCTCCGCCCGGGACTTCTCGTCCGCCGCTCCCCCGGCACCCACCAGCCCGGTGCGCGCCTCCCGGCCGGCCGCCAGCCGCGGTTCGAAGTGCCGCATCTCGCGCTGCCCGATCGTCCCGATGAGCCCCGGCAGACAGCCGCGGACCGCCTGCATGCCCCGCAGCCACCACTGCGCGTACACATGCGAGGAGCGCCGCTCGATGCCCGTGACGATCCGGTCGACGGCCGGGCCCAGCGGGTAGGTGCGGTTGGACGGCCAGGGAAGCCGCTGCCGCAGCTCGCGCATCACCTCGTCCTCGTCGGCGCCGCGCACCATGTCGGTGTCGGTCCAGCTCAGGTACCCCACGCCGACCTTCACGCCCTTGTGCCCGACCTCGGCGCGCAAACAGTGGGCGTACGCCTCGACGCCCGACTTTGACGCGCAGTAGGCGGTCATCAGCGGTGCGGGGGTGATCGCGGCGAGCGAGGCGATCTGCAGCAGGTAGCCGCGGCTCTCCAGCAGAACGGGCAGGAAGGCACGGGCGGTGGTGGCGCTGCCCAGCAGGTTGACCTCGACGACCCGGTTCCAGGTGCGGGCGTCGGAATCGGCGAACGGACCGCCCTGCGCCACACCCGCGTTGGCGACGACGATGTCGACCTTGCCGAAGCGCTCGTGGACCTCCCGCGCCACCCGCTCCATGGTCTCGACGTCGGTGACGTCCGCGGGCCAGTGGGCGGAATCGGTGGGCAGCCGGTCCGAGACCTGCTTCAGCTCCTCCGGCTCCAGACCGATCAGCGCGATCCTCGCTCCGCGGGCGGCGAGTTTGCGGGCGAGCAGCTCGCCGACGCCGCGTGCCGCGCCGGTCACCACCGCGACCTGGCCCTCCAAACTCCTGCGTGCGCTCACGGCGTCTCCTCCTTGATCTTCCCGGTCTTCGCGGACTGTTCTGCGGGGGCGGGCGCGGGGGTGGCCGTGAGGTGGTCCCGTACGAGCCGGCTGATCGCGCCGCTGACCGCTTCCGGCGCCTCCACGGGCGTCATATGGCCCAGCCCGGGAAGTTCCGTCAGGCCGGCGCAGTTCGGCAGGGCGGCGGCCAGCCGCTGAGCGTGCACGGCCGGGGTGAGCCGGTCGGCCGTGCCCACGATCACCGCCGTCGGCACGGTCAAATGCTCGATGTTCCGCTCCACATCGAGCTCGGCGAGGACATGCGCCCAGTCGGCGCGTACGGCGCGCGGGCAAGCGTGCACGATACGGGCGCACGCCTCCACCACGTCCGGCGACGAACCGGGGCCCATCGTCGCGTACTTGAGGATCCGCTTCGCGAGGGGCGTGACCGGGCCGAGGGGGGCGCGCGAGCCGAGGATGGCGCGGTGCACCCGCCCACGCAGGCGCTCCGAGCGCAGTGGTACGACCATGGCGTCGGCCAGCAGCCTCGAACTGCCGGTGCTGCACAGCAGTACGGCTGCTGTGCGCTCCCGGAGGGCGTCCCGGTCTGCGGCGGCCATGAGGGCCATACCTCCCATGGAATGCCCGGCGAGCACGGCCCGCTCGCCGGGCGCGAGTGCGGCGACGAGTACCGCCTCCACGTCGTCGGCGAGCGCGGGCGTGCTGTAGCCGCCGGGGCCCGGGGCCGGGCTGCGGCCGTGGCCCCGCTGGTCGTAGACGATCACCTTGTGGTCGGCGGCCAGCGCGCGGACGACCGGGGCCCAGAAGGCGATCGAGCAGGTCCAGCCGTGCACCAGGACGACGGCCGGCGCGCTGTCGGCACCGTGGACCTCGATGTGCAGCCGGGAGCCGTCGGCGGAGGTGGCGGTCAGCTCGCGGGCCGGCGCCGGCGGCGCGATCACGGCCGCGGTGCGCTTGAGGAGGCGGCTCATCGGGCTCCCTCCGCAGCATCGGCGGGTTCCACGGCGGCCGGGCCGGACGCCGTACCCGATGCCGTATCGGCGGTCGGACCCGCCGCAGTACCCGATGTCGGGCCGGCTGCCGTACGCGTTGTCGGACCGACTGCCGTACCCGATGTCGGACCGGCTGCCGTACGCGTTGTCGGGGCGGCCGCCGTGACCGCCGCGAGGTGGCTGTCGACCGACGTCTCTGTGACCCGCTCCTCGCCCGTCCCGCTGGGAGCGGCCACAGCGGACCCGCTGCCCCGCCGCGCCCGCAGCACCGCGTACTCCGCGAGGTCCACCCGCCGCGTCACCCTGCGGAATTCGCCCGTCGTCCCGGGCCAGACCGTCGTATTGCGGCCGTTCGCGTCCAGATACCAGCTGTCGCAGCCGCCGGTGTTCCAGACCGTGCGCCGCATCCGTTCCTGGATCCCCCGGTTCCAGGCGTGCACGGCCGATGGCCGGGCGTCGAGGGCGACCTTTCCGCCCAGGGTGTCGAGCTGCTTCATGAAGTCGACCATGTAGTTCAACTGAGCCTCGATCATGAGAATCATCGAGCTGTTCCCGAGCCCGGTGTTGGGCCCGATGATGGTGAGGAAGTTGGGGAAGCCTGCCGCGCTCGTACCGCGCAGTGCCTCCATCCCGTCCTTCCACTCCTCCGCCAGCGTGGTGCCCTCCGAGCCGGTGACCCGCTCCGTGATCGGCATGTCGGTGACGCGGAAGCCGGTGCCGAAGACGATCGCGTCGGCCTCGGTCTCGGTGCCGTCCGCGGCCACGAGTGTCGAGCCGCGGACCTCCGTCAGCCCGGAGGGAACGAGATCGACATTCGGCCTGGCGAGCGCGGGGTAGTAGTCGCTGGACAGCAGAATGCGCTTGCAGCCGATGCGGTAGTCCGGGGTGAGCCTGGCCCGCAACTCCGGGTCCTTGATCGCCTTCTTCATATGGGAGGCGGCGAGGGCCTCGATCAGCCCCAGCTCCTTCGGCCGCTTGGTGAAGGCGCTGACCTGGAGTTCGCGGATGCCCCACAGCAGTCCGCGGCGCAGCGCACGGGTCACGGGCAGCCTGGTGTGCAGCACTCGCTCGACGCCGGTGATCCTCCGGTCCATGCGTGGCATCACCCAGGGCGCGGTGCGCTGGAACAGCGTCAGCCTCTCCACCGCGGGCTGGATGAAGGGCACGATCTGGATCGCGGAGGCGCCGGTGCCGATCATCGCGATCCGCTTGCCGCTCAGGTCGTAGTCGTGGTCCCAGCGGGAGGAGTGGAAAACCTTGCCGGGGAAGGAGTCCAGGCCCGGGATGGCGGGGATCTTGGGGTCGGAGAGCGGGCCGGTGGCGGAGACGACCACATCGGCGGTGAGCGTCCCGGCCGCGGTGGTGATCTCCCAGTGCAGCTCGTCGGAGTCCCAGCGCAGGCCGCGGACCTCGGAGTTGAATCGGATGTGCGGACGCAGCCCGAAGGTGTCGGCGACCCGCTCCAAGTACGCGCGAATGTGCGGCTGTCCGGAGAAGTTCCGCGGCCACTCGGGGTTGGGCGCGAACGAGAACGAGTAGAGGTGGGACGGCACATCGCACGCGCAGCCGGGATAGGTGTTGTCCCGCCAGGTGCCGCCGACCGCCCCGGCCCGTTCCAGGACGGCGAAGTCGGTGATGCCCGCCCGGCGCAGCCGGACCGCGGCCCCCAGGCCGCCGAAACCGGATCCGATCACCGCCACCCGTACGTGCTCGTGCCCCTCTTCGCGTCCCTGCTCGGCCATGCCGCCGCCTCCCAGCGCTCCAGAAGAATTGCGCCAGCAATCACTGGCATGGTCGGGAGAGTAGAGCAGGGACGTACCCATGGGTAGGGGTTGCGCGGAGGGAAGTTGGCGCAGGTTGGCCGCGGTCGGCCCGGCCGGGGGAGGACATAGTCTTCTGTTGTGGCCGAGACAGAGGAAGCGAGAAGCCCGCGGGGCGAGCCGTCGCACCGGCCTTCGGGGAAGGCACGCGAGCAGCACCGCGCGGCGGACCCGTCCGGCTACCCGGGCGCCCAGCCGCCGAACACCGGGCCGGTCACCGGGCCGATCACTGAGCCGGACGACGCCCGGCCGAGCCCCGAGGCGGACGCCCCGCCGGTCACCGAGGCGGGGGCCGAGCCGGTCATCGAGCCGGGCGCCGAGCCGGACGCCGGGACCGGCGCCGGGACGGACGAATACCGTACGGCGGAGCTGGCCGAGAAGGCGGGCATCACCGTCCGCACCCTGCGGTTCTACCGCGAGCGCAAACTGCTTCCCGCCCCGCGCCGCGAGGGCCGTATCGCCTGGTACAACGATCATCACCTGGCCCGGCTCCGTACGATCGGCGCCCTGCTCGAGCGCGGTCACACCCTCGGTGGCATCGCCGAGCTGATCACCGCGTTCGAGAGTGGCCGCGACGTCGGCGAGCTCCTCGGCCTGGAGAACGCCATCTCCGTCCCCTGGTCCGAGGAGACCCCGGTCCGCCTCACCCCCGAGGAACTCGCCGATCACTTCCAGGGCCAGGTGACCGTCGAGAATCTGGCCGCCTCGATCGACCTCGGCTATGTGGCGCTCGACGGCGACGAGGTGGTGCACGTCAGCCGTCGCCTGCTGGATGCCTCCAGCGCGCTGGTCGGCAAGGGCGTGCCCCTGTCCGTCGTCCTCGCCGCGGCCCGCGAGGTCCGCGCCCACGCTGACGCCCTCGCCGGGCTCTTCACCACCCTCATCCGCACCCATGTGCTGGCCGATGTCCTGGACCGCGCGGCCGCCGGAGAGCCGCTCGGCGCTGCCGAGGCAGCGGAGGTCGCCGAGACCGTCGAAAGCCTCCGCCCGCTCGCCAAGAGCGTCGTCGACGCGGAGCTGTCGATGGCGATGGACCGGCGGATACGCGCTGAGCTGGATGCCTGGCGCGAGGAGGTGTGCCAGGGCCAGGGCGGCCCCACCGACTGAGTCGTCCCGGGCGTCTCAGGGGCGCACGGCACTCCGTCCTCGCGGTTTCGTCCCCGGCTCCCCCCTGGCTCCCTCCCTCCGCTCCTCCCTCCGCTCCTCCCCCCGGCTCCCTCCCTCCGGCTCCGTCCTTCCGGCTGGGAGACGGGAACCGGACCGGCGGCGCTCGCTCGTAGCCACGCCGCGGAGTCCGGGCCGGCGTGGGGGCCGTCCCGCCGCGGTCCTCTTCCGGTGAGCGACAGCCGGCGAACAGGCGGAGCACACTGGAGACATGTGCCGCAGCATCAAGACTCTCCGTCCGCCCGCGATGCCCGAGGTCGATGACGACGACATCAGGGCAGCCGCGTTGCAGTACGTCCGCAAGGTCTCCGGGTTCCACCACCCGGCGGCCCACAACCGCACCGTCTTCGACCAGGCGGTGGACGCGGTGGCCGATGCCACCCGGCAGCTCCTGGGCGATCTGGAGGTCCGGGGTTCGGGATCACGACAACGGGTGGCGGCCGGAGAGCCGTAGCCCTGCCGTAGCCCTGCCGCAGAACTGCGGCAGGACCCGCCGACCCGCGTGACGCGGCTCGGCGAAGAGGCGCAGAGCGCGTGGCGAACCGTCTCGAACTAGCCGGTCAGCCCCGCAGCCGCGGAGGCTGCGCGACGCCGTGCGGCCCCGTCTCCAAGTCCTCCGCGAGCCGCTCCGCCCACCCGGCAAGGCCGTCCACGTCGATCCCGTACGGCGGGTTCTGCCGGAAGGGCGCAACGGCATCCGCCGCCCTGCGGAGCAGCGATACGGCGCCGCGCGCATTGCCACGTTCGGCGTGGGTCAGACCGACGGCGAGCTGGGCCAGGCCCTTCCACAGCGCCCGCTCGGGCCCGGCGCTGGACTTCCAGGCGTCCTCGAAGACCTCGTGCGCATGGAAGGGCTTGCCGGCGTCGAGCAGGCGCTGTGCCTCGTCGAGCGTCTCGCCGGGAGTCCGCTCCACACCTTCGGGCTGCCGCTCGACGCCCTCGGCTCCGTGGGGCAACGGCCGTCCGAGCCCGTCCCGCGGCCGCGCATTGCGGGCCCGCCCGGCCGGGTCACGGTCTCTCTCGAAAGGTTTCTGCGCACTCATGGCTCCATGGTGCACGTCGGCGCCCGGTCGGTGCCCGGCCGGAGCCCGATGAGAACCCGCCCGGTCAGTGTCCGGTCGCGTACGCCACCGTCACCGGGGCGTGGTCCGACCAGCGCAGGTCGTACGCGGCCGCCCGCTCCACGACCGCCTTCACCGCGCGCTCCGCGAGGCCTCGCGTCGCCAGGTGGTAGTCGATCCGCCAGCCGCTGTCGTTGTCGAACGCCTTTCCGCGGTAGGACCACCACGAGTACGGCCCGGCGACGTCCGGGTGCAACTGCCGCACCACGTCCGCGTAATCCGCCTCCTCCAGAACCCGGGTCAGCCACTCCCGCTCCTCCGGCAGGAAGCCCGACTTCTTGGTGTTCGCCTTCCAGTTCTTGAGGTCGGCCTCCCGGTGGGCGATGTTCCAGTCGCCGCACACCAGCACCTCGCGGCCGTCCGCCGCCGCCCGCTCCCGCAGCTCCTTCAGATAGGGCAGGAACTCGCCCATGAAGCGCTGCTTCTCCTCCTGCCGCTCCGTGCCGACCTCGCCCGAGGGGAGGTAGAGGCTCGCGACCGTGACGCCCGGGAGGTCGATCTCGGCGTACCGCCCGCTGCCGTCGAACTCCGCCGAGCCGAAGCCGGTCCGCATCCGCTCCGGCTCACGCCGCGAGTAGATCGACACCCCGGCCCTGCCCTTGGCCGCCGCTGGCGCGTGAAGGGTGTGCCAGCCGTCGGGCTGCCGCACCTCGTCCGGCAGTTGCCAGGGCTCGGCCCGTACCTCCTGGAGGCAGAGCACATCGGCGGAGGTCTCCGCCAGCCACTCCATGAAGCCCTTTCTGGCGGCGGCCCGGAGCCCGTTCACGTTCACGGTGGTCACATTGAGCATCCCGGCACGATACGGCAGGGCGGCGGGCGCCCCGGACACCCGGCCCACCGAGCTCGCCCATCTCCGACATCCGTACGATTGCGGTCATGCAGATCCGTGCCGTTCACTACGACCACCCCGACGCCGCCAAGCTCAACGCCGAGGTGCAGCTCGAGTACGCCGAGCGCTACGGCGACGGTGATCTGACCCCCATGGACCCGGCCCAGTTCGACCCGCCGCGCGGGCTCTACCTCGTCGTGTACGACGGCGGGCGGCCGGTGGCCTCCGGCGGCTGGCGGGCACAGGAGGAGAGCGAGGAGGGCTACTCCGACGGAGACGCCGAGCTCAAGCGCATGTACGTCGTGCGCGAGGCCCGGGGCCGCGGGCTCGCCCGTCGCATCCTCGCCGCCCTGGAGGACAGCGCCGAGCTGGCCGGCCGCCGACGCATGATCCTTGAGACCGGCATCAAGCAGCCCGAGGCCATCGCCCTCTACACCTCCAGCGGCTACCGGCCGACGCGGAAGTTCGGGCTGTACCGCTGCGAGAAGGACAGCCGCTGCTTCGCGAAGCCACTGCCCGGCTGGGAGCTACCCGGCTAGGTCCGGGCACTTCCCGGCAGGGACCCGACACACTCGACCACCGCGCCACCACACCGCCCGCCGTCGCCGGCAACGCGGACCACGCCCGCACAGACGCCGCGCCCCGGCCCCGCCCCCGTCAGCGCCCCGGCGGCCCGGCGGCCCGGATCGATCAGCCCCGCCCGACACCGACTCGGTCAGCGACGAGTCTTCACCTCGGTCAGCGACGGGGTTCCCACCGGCCAGAGCCGTGGGCCCCGGTATTCCTCCAGCAGCCGCAGCCAGATCTCGCTCATCGTCGGATAGGCCGGAACCGCATGCCACAGCCGGTCCATCGGCACCTCGCCCGCCACCGCCACCGTCGCCGAGTGCAGTAGCTCGCCCACGCCCGGGCCCACGAAGCTCACGCCGACCAGATGGCCGCGGTCCAGGTCGACAACCATCCGGGCCTGCCCGCGGTAGCCGTCCGCGTACAGCGAGGCGCCCGCCACCCGCCCGAGGTCGTAGTCGACGACCTGCACCCGGCGGCCCTCCCGCTCCGCCTCCGCCGCCGTGAGCCCGACCGCGGCGACCTCCGGTGTGCTGAACACCACCTGCGGCACCGCCGTGAGGTCGGCCGTCGCCACATGAGCGCCCCACGGGTCCGTCTCCAGCAGCGGCACCCCCTGCGCCCGCACGCCGATCACCGCGCCCGCGATCCGCGCCTGGTACTTGCCCTGGTGGGTGAGCAGCGCGCGGTGGTTCGCATCTCCCACCGCGTACAGCCAGCCGCCCCGCACCTCCGTGACCCGGCAGGTGTCGTCCACCTCCAGCCAGGAGCCGGGCTCCAGACCGACCGTCTCCAGCCCGAGATCGTCGGTGCGCGGCGCACGCCCGGTGGCGAAGAGCACCTCGTCGGTGACGACCTCCTCACCGCTGTCGAGGATCACCGTCACCGGCCCGCCCGCGCCCTCGCGCCGTACGGCGGTCACCGAAGCACGCATACGGAGGTCCACGCCGGATTCCTTCAGCCCCTCGGCGACCAGCTCGCCCGCGAACGGCTCCATCCGGGGCAGCAGCCCGTGCCCGCGCACGAGCATCGTGACCGCGGAACCGAGCGCCTGCCACGCCGTGGCCATCTCCACGCCGACGACGCCACCGCCGATGACGGCCAGCCGCCCCGGGACCTCGCGGGCGCTGGTGGCCTCGCGGCTGGTCCACGGACGGGCCTCCGCGACACCCGGCAGGTCCGGCACCACGGCCTTGCTGCCGGTGCACACGGCGACCGCGTGCCGCGCGGTCAGCAGCCGGCGGCCGCCCTGCGGCGTCTCCACGGTGACCCGCCGCGGGCCGTCGAGCCGACCGAGGCCCCGTACGAGTCCGACGCCGACGGAATCCATCCACCGGGCCTGGCCGTCGTCCTTCCAGTGCGAGGCGAACTCGTCACGGCGGGCGAGCACCGCGGCCGCGTCCAGGCCGCCGTTCACGGCCTGCCGCGCACCGGCGACGGCCTGTGCCTCGGCGAGCGCGGCGACCGGTCGCAGCAGCGCCTTGCTCGGCATGCACGCCCAGTACGAGCACTCGCCGCCGACCAGCTCGTTCTCCACGACCGCCACGGACAGCCCGGCGGCACCGACGCGCTCGGCGAGATTCTCACCGGTCGGTCCCGCGCCGAGCACGATGACGTCGTACTCGTCCGCCTGCGCGTACTCCTCGGATCCGTCGGGGCTCCCGCTCATATGCGCTCCGCCTCTCCGTTTCGGGGCATCTTCGGGGCGTCGCTGCCATCCTTCCGCCGCGCCACGAAGTCGGCCACATGAAACATCGGAATACGGACAGGCTCCTCCTCGTTCCCCCGAGCGGACACCCGCCGACGTCATCCGGAAGCAGGTAAGGACACATGAGTACGGTCGAGCTGACCAAGGAAAACTTCGACGAGGTCGTCTCAGCGAACGACTTCTTGCTGATCGACTTCTGGGCCACATGGTGCGGCCCGTGCAAGCAGTTCGCGCCGGTCTACGAAGAGGCCGCCAACCGTCACTCCGACCTGGTCTTCGGCAAGGTCGACACGGAGGCCCAGCCGGAGCTCGCGGCGGCCTTCGACATCCGGTCGATCCCGACCCTGATGATCGTGCGGGAGAACGTGGCCGTCTTCGCCCAGCCCGGCGCGCTGCCCGAGGCCGCGCTGGAGGACGTCATCGGCCAGGCACGGAACCTGGACATGGCTGAAGTGCACCAGTCGGTCGCCGAGCAGCAGGCGCAACAGGCGCAGCAGGAGCCGGCCGGTCAGGCGGGCCAGGGCGGGCGGCCCGAACACCCGGCCTGACCGAGGCCAAACGCCTCCGCCAGAGCCCCGGCCACAGGGCCGGGGCTCTCGTGTTGCGCGTACCGATCGGGGCCGGGAGGCCGGAGCCCCGACCTCTTCGGGGACTGGCCGCTCAGGGAGGCCGCAGAGTACGCGGAAGCATGGCCGGACGCGCGCGCACCGCCGCGTACGGCCGACGCGTACTGATCGACGTACGGGGCCCGTCGTACGGACCTGCTCGTCTCGCACAGAGGCTGCGGTACGGGGGCGGCGCGTACGGGGGCGGCGCGTACGGGGTACGGCACGTCATCAGGGCGGAGCGTACGAGGGCACGGCGCCCAGCGGGGGCCGGCGCGCGTACGGAGGCGGCTGTCAGCCCGCGCTCAGCGACACCTCGGTCGACTTGATCAGCGCCCGCACCTGGCTGCCCTCCGCGAGCCCCAGTTCCCGGACCGCCTCCAGCGTGACCGCGGCGGTGATCTCCTGCCCACCCGCGAGCCGCGCCCGGACCGCCGCCATGACCTCCCCCGGGGTGACGGCGGTGACGGTTGCGGGGATCTGGTTGCGGATGCTCAGGCCCATGAGGCTCACCGTAGCCCTGGGCATGAGCAATCCGCCGCGATCACGGCGGGCATTCCGGTGACTCACCGCCGCGCCCACGGCGACTCCTCGCGCGCCCGGGAGACCTCCGCGAGCACACCACCGACTCGGCCGCAAACGGCGGAAAGTCCAGCCTGTGCGCCCCTACCCGGAGCGCACAATGAAGGTACGGGCAAGGTACGGGCCGCGAGGGCCCGTGGGCGAAGGGCAAGCCCCCGGCGAGGGTGGCAGCGGGACCGACGGGGTGGCGGCGCCGACAGCAACACCCACGGGGTGGCAGCGCAGATGGGGACATGACCGTGCGCGATCGGGACGGCAGCCGCGCAGCCGGCGGGTTCCCCGGACAGATCCAGCCGCGTCTCGTCAGCCGTCACCTGTTCGCGGAGGCCGAGCCGGTACTTCACCGCGATGCGGGCACGCTCCAGGTCTGGCTGCTGCGCACCCCCGACCACACACCCGATCTGCGGTCCGGCCGCAGGATCCTCGACGAGGAAGAGCGCGAGCGGGCGGACGCCTTCGTGCGCGACGCCGACAGGGAGCGCTACCTCGCCTCCCACATCGTGCTGCGCCGGCTGCTCGGCGCGTACCTGAACCAGGGTCCCGCCCGGGTCGCGTTCCTGCGTGAGCCCTGTCCTTTGTGTTCCGGGCCGCACGGCCGTCCGGCGGTGGCCCACGGGGCGGCGCCGCCGGTGCACTTCTCCCTCGCCCACAGCGGCGACCTGGCGCTCCTCGCCTTCTACGGTTCTCCGGTCGGTATCGACGTCGAGGCGTTCCCCGACCGCGGCACGGTGGGGGACGTCGAGGCAGGTCTGCACCCCCGGGAGCGGGCCGAAATCGCCGCGCTGGCTTCTGGCGGCACGAACGTCACTGGAAGCTGAGCATGGCGCCGCTGTTCAGCGGTACCCCGTTCAAGAACACGATCTGGCGGCTGGCGGGGGTGCGCATCGGCCGCAGGGTCTTCGACGACGGCTGCGATATGCCGGAGAGGACCCTCGTCACCATCGGGGACGACTGCACGCTGAACATGGGCAGCATCATCCAGTGCCACTCGCTGGAGGAGGGCACGTTCAAGTCCGACCGCGTCACGCTCGGCAATGGCTGCACCCTCGACGCCGGCGCCTTCGTCCACTACGGCGTCACCATGGGCGACGGCGCGGTGCTCGGCCCCGACTCGTTCATGATGAAGGGCGAGGAGGTCGCGCCGGGGGCACGGTGGCGCGGAAACCCCGCGAGAACGGTCCGGGAGGGCCCGCCGGCCCGGTGACCGGACCGGTCGGAGCCACCGGACCCCGCCGCGAGAGAGCGCGACCAGCCGATGAAGCCACGCAGCCCGCGACCTGCCTGCGATGGATGCACCCCAGCGGATCGCTGGACCGACTTCCGGAGTATGCGAGCCCCGAATAACAAGATCCCGGCCAGACGATGATCGTCTGGCCGGGATCTCATAAACCCTCTGCGAGCGAACCCGCGAAGGCCTTGCATGTGGACCTGAGGGGATTTGAACCCCTGACCCCCTCGATGCGAACGAGGTGCGCTACCGGTCTGCGCCACAGGCCCTTGCAACGGATGAAACCTTAGCATCCCCGTCGGGGTGCTTGGAAATCCGTTCCAGCACCCTAGGAGCACCCCGGCAAGGCCCTGAACAGGACCAGTTGACGGCTCGGAGATCACTCGTTGGCCGCGCGCGGCCGGTCCTCGTCGGCGTACTGGTCGAAGAGCGGGGTACGGCCGCGGGCACGACGGCCCGGGGGGCGGCGGGTGGCCGGGGCCGGGTCGGGCTCGGGTTCGGCGGAGGCCGCCTCCGCGGTAGCCCCGGCAGTGCTCGAGCGGGCCGAGCTCCAGGCATCGGGGGCGTCGAGATCCACGCTGCCGGTGGCACGCGGCGCGACGGGGGCCGTGACGTACGTCGGCAGCGGCACCGGCACCGGGTCCCAGCTCGCCCCGGCCGCCCCGCCTCGCTCGCGCTGCTGATCGACCCACTCCGCATGGTCGGTCTGCTCGACCAGGGCACGCCGGTCCGCGGTGTGCGGGGAGGCGGGAGCAGGGCTCGCGGCGGTCGCGGGCGACGGGGCGGGGTCACCCGGGACAGCGTCGGCGGGCTCGTCCCCGGCACCGGTGTCCGGCCGGCGGGAGGCACGGGGCCGGTGTTCGCGCAGCCGCTGGGCCGCAGCCTCCGCGCGGCGCTGGTCCATGGTGAAGGTGAAGCGGCGGCGCTCCTGGGCCCGCAGATGCGCGATGTAGGCGCTGAGGAGTACGGCGGGGCCGGCCGGCGCCCACAGGAAGGCGAGGCCGCCGACCGCGGCGACGACCGACCCCAGGGTGAAGGCCAGGAACAGCGCCATGGTGGTGCGCCGACGGCGCGCGAGGACCTTCGAGCGCCGGGCGCGCTCCGCGGCGGACGGCGTGGGCCGGGCCGCCGAGCGGGGCGCCGGGCGCTCGTCACGCACCTCGGTGCGGGGTTCGGAACGGAGCTCGGAACGGGTCTCCGTACGGGGCTCGGGTACGGCAAAGGCCCGGACGTCGACCGCGTCGGTCACGGCATCCGGGTCGGTCGCGCCCCGCTCCGGTCCGGAGGAAGCGCCACTGTTGCCACTGTCGTCCCTGCCGCCCTCGTCGCCGAAGGCATCCCCGTCATCGGAGTTGCGCTCCTCCAGGCCCTTGGCGTAACGGCGCTCCATTGCCGCCCGTCCGGACAGCAGCCGGATGGCGGTGCTGAAGCGTTCCGTCGGACGAGCCTCATTGAGCTCGTCCTGCCTACGGAGCCACATCGGCACCAAGTAGGCGGCCCAGGCCCCGACAATGACTGCGTAGATGAGGCCGCTGCTGCTCACGCCTCACACGGTAGAGGGGTCTGCGTAAGGCCATCTGCCAATTGGCGCGGCGTGTCGCACGATCCGGGTGATATCTCGAACTTTTCTTGTGATTGTTGAGATCGGCAGACCGCAAAACCGGTCAACGCCCGTGCAATATCGAACACTTATTTTATTTATAGGCCGTGCCGGGCCGGATGCGGCGCCAGCGGTGCAGCATGCCCTCGGGGACTTCCTCCGCCGTCAGCGCGTAGATCAGGTGATCGCGCCAGGCGCCGTCGATATGGAGATAGCGCGGCCGCAGCCCCTCCTCGCGGAAGCCGAGCTTTTCCACGACCCGGCGGCTCGGTCCGTTCTCCGGCCGAATGCACACCTCGATCCGGTGCAGCCCGACCGTACGGAAACAATGGTCGACCGCGAGTGCCACGGCCGTCGGCATCACGCCGCGCCCCGCCACCGCCTCGTCCACCCAGTAGCCGATATGGCCGGAACACATCGATCCCCAGGCGATACCGGCCACCGTCAGCTGCCCGACGAGCTGCCCCTGGTAGTCGATGACGAACGGCAGCATCCGTCCGGCGTGCGCCTCGGCACGCAGATGGCGGACCATCTGCCGGAAGGTGGGGCGGTGGGCCACGGGGCCGCCGGGGGCCGGCGGGGGGATCGTCGCCTCCCAGGGGCGCAGCCAGTCACGGTTGCGCCGGTTGACCTCGCGCCAGGCGCGCTGGTCACGCAGCTTTATGGGACGGAGGGCGACATCGCCGTCCGTCAGCTCGACCGGCCAGGGAATGTTCAGCTCTGGCTCCCCGAGGGTCTGGGATGGTCGCCGCCTCGGAGCTGGTCGACGGCGTGGACGAGGAGGCGGTCCAGGACGGCGAGGCCGTCGCGTACACCGCCGGTGGAGCCCGGAAGGTTGACGATCAGGGTGGCCCCGGCGACTCCGGCGAGACCGCGGGAGAGGGCGGCTGTCGGAACCTTGGCCAGGCCCTCGGCGCGGATCGCCTCGGGGATGCCGGGGATCTCGTAGTCCAGCACCCGGCGGGCCATCTCGGGTGTGCGGTCGGTGGGCGAGATGCCGGTGCCCCCGGTGGTGAGCACGACGTCGTACGACGCGGCGACGGCCTCGCGCAGTACGGCCTCGACGGGCTCACCGTCGGGGATCACGCGCGGGCCGTCTGCCTCGAAGCCCATGGCGGTCAGTCCCTCGACCAGGAGCGGGCCGCCCTTGTCAGCGTAGATACCGGCTGAGGCGCGGCCCGAGACGGTGACGGCCAGGGCGCGGTACGGCTGGACCGAGGCGCCGCGCGGAGTGGCCGGGGCAGGGCTGTCGTCACCCGCAGGTCCGTGTCGCGGGGCGCCCGGCGGGGGCGCCGCGCGTTCCTGGCTCACGCGCCGTTCTCCTTCTCCGCGGATTCCGGTTCCGGGGTCTCGGCGGGGCCCGGCTTCCCGGAGGAGCGCAGCCAGTCACCGGAGGCGCCGCCGGACTTCTCCTCGACCCGTACGTCCGTGATGACCGCGGCCTTGTCGACGGCCTTCACCATGTCGATCACGGTGAGGGCGGCGACGGTGACGGCTGTCAGGGCCTCCATCTCGACACCGGTCCGGTCGGTGGTCTTCACCGTTGCGGTGATCTCCACGGCGTCGTCGGCCACCGACAGGTCGACCTTAACGCCGGAGACGGCGAGCGGGTGGCACAGCGGGATCAGGTCGGGGGTGCGCTTGGCGCCCATGATTCCGGCGATACGGGCGGTGGCCAGGGCATCGCCCTTGGGGACACCCTCACCCCGCAGCAGTTCGACCACGCGGGGCGAGACGAGCACCCTGCCGGTGGCGCGGGCGGTGCGCGCGGTGACGTCCTTCTCCGAGACGTCGACCATGCGGGCCGCACCCGCGTCGTCGAGATGCGTGAGGTGCTGCTGCGGGCTGCTCATCGTTCTCCTGGTCCGGTCCCTGTGGGCAGACACCGTACCGGCAGCAGCCGTGCTTCAGTCGAGGAGGATCACGTCGACCCGGGCGCCGGCGTCCACGGAGGTGGTGTCCTCGCCCACGACGATCAGGGCATTGGCGTGGGCGAGGGCCCTCACCAGGTGGGATCCCGCACCGCCCACAGGAGTGACGGCCCCGTCCGCGTACCGGCCTCGCAGGAACTGACGCTTGCCCTTCGGGGAGGACGACACGCCTTCGGCGCATACGGCGCGGACCGTCTCACGGCTGACGGGATCGAGGCCCATCAGGGCCCGGATGGCGGGGCGTACGAAGAGTTCGAAGGAGACGTAGGAGCTGACGGGGTTGCCGGGGAGGGCGAGCACCGGGGTGCGCTCCGGGCCGATGCTGCCGAAACCCTGGGGCTTGCCGGGCTGCATGGCGAGCCGGCGGAAGTCCACCGCGGAGGAGCCGTCGGCCGCGGGCTCGAACTGCGACAGGGCTTCCTTCACGACGTCGTACGCGCCGACGCTGACTCCGCCGGTGGTGACGAGGATGTCGGCGCGGATCAACTGGTCCTCGATGGTGGCCCGGAGGGTCCTGGCGTCGTCGGCGACCGCTCCGACGCGGTACGCGATGGCTCCGACGTCGCGCGCGGCGGCGGTGAGCGCGAAGCTGTTGGAGTCGTAGATACGGCCGCGGCCCAACGCTTCGCCGGGCTGGACGAGTTCGCTGCCGGTCGACATGACCACCACGCGCGGGCGCGGCCGCACCGTGACGGTGCCGCGGCCGATGGCCGCGAGCAGTCCGATCTGCGGCGGGCCGAGGACCGTGCCGGCCGCGAGCGCGAGCTCCCCGGCGGCGACATCGCTCCCCCGGGCGCGGATGTGGGCCCCGGCCGGGGCGGCGCGGTGGACGCGGACCTCGCCGGTGGCGCCCTCGGGTGCGTCGGCGGCGGCGCGCATACCGGAGACCGGGCCACCGCCGGTGCCGCCGTCGGTCCACTCGACGGGCACGACGGCCTCGGCGCCGGGCGGCAGTGGGGCGCCGGTCATGATGCGGGCGGCCTCGCCCGGTCCGACGGTGGGCAGCTCACCGCTGCCGGCGGCGACGTCACCGATGACGGTGAGGACCGCCGGGTACTCCTCGCTGGCCCCGGAGACATCGGCGGTACGGACCGCGTACCCGTCCATGGAGCTGTTGTCGAAGGGCGGCAGGGCGGCGGGGACGGTGACGTCCTCCACGAGGACGCATCCCTGGGCGTCGAGCAGTTGCAACTCGATGGGCTCCAGCGGACGGATGTGCCGGAGGATGTCGTCGAGGTGCTCCGTCACGGTCCAGACGCGGTGCTCGTCGGGGGCCGGAGCCGCCGCGCCGGAGCCCGTAGGGGACGCGCCCCCGAGCCCGTCCGGAGCGGCGGCCTGTTCAGCGGTGCTGCTCAAAGTGCTACATCTCCTCCGTGACATAACCGCGAAGCCAGGTCCGGAAGTCCGGCCCCAGGTCTTCACGTTCGCACGCGAGTCTGACAATGGCACGCAGATAGTCGCCCCGGTCGCCGGTGTCATAGCGGCGGCCCTTGAAGACGACACCGTGCACGGGGCCGCCGAGGCTCGGGGTCTCGGCGAGGGTGCGGAGCGCGTCGGTGAGCTGGATCTCGCCGCCGCGGCCGGGCTCGGTCTTGCGGAGCACCTCGAAGACCGCGGGGTCCAGGACGTACCGGCCGATGATGGCGTAGTTGCTCGGCGCCTCGGCGGGGGCGGGCTTCTCCACCAGGTCCGTGACCTGGACGACGTCGTCCTCGGAGGTGGCCCGGACGGCTGCACAGCCGTAGAGGTGGACCTGGGCGGGGTCGACCTCCATGAGGGCGACGACGCTGCCGCCGTGCTTCTCCTGGATCCCGATCATGCGGGCGAGGAGCGGGTCACGGGGGTCGATGAGGTCGTCGCCGAGGAGGACGGCGAAGGGCTGCTCGCCGACGTGCGGGGCGGCGCAGAGGACGGCGTGGCCGAGCCCCCTGGGGTCGCCCTGGCGGACGTAGTGCATGGTCGCAAGGTCGCTGGACTCCTGGACGCGGGCGAGCCGGGACTCGTCGCCCTTGCGGCGCAACGCCTCCTCGAGCTCGTAGTTGCGGTCGAAGTGGTCCTCGAGGGGGCGCTTGTTGCGACCGGTGACCATGAGAACGTCGGAGAGACCGGCCGTGACGGCTTCCTCGACGACGTACTGGATCGCGGGCTTGTCGACCACCGGCAGCATTTCCTTGGGGGTGGCCTTGGTGGCCGGAAGGAAACGGGTGCCCAGTCCGGCGGCGGGAATGACAGCCTTGCTGATCCGGGAGTGCGATTCAGTCATGCGGAGAACCATAACCGGTACGTATGAGCGGAAGATGTGGCTCCGGTTAATACGCTGCGGTTGGAGAGGTTTGGGGCACGTTGTGAATCCATGCCACGTTACGAAGGCGGAGTTGCGCCGGGGTCTCCTGGCGGTAAGGGCCGGGTTGACAGAGGATGACGTCTCGGAAACGGGGCCGGTTCTCGCCCGGAGGGCCCTGGAGCTGCCGGAGCTGGCGAGCGCGCGGACCGTGGCCGCGTACGTCTCGGTGGGGCGCGAACCAGGGACCCGCGCGCTGCTCGACGCGCTGCGCACGCGGGGGGTACGGGTGCTGCTCCCCGTGCTGCTGGAGGACAACGACCTGGACTGGGCCGGTTACGAGGGCGCTGACCGGCTGGTGAAGGCCGGCCGCGGGCTGCTGGAGCCGGACGGACGGCGCCTCGGCCCCGATGCCGTCGCGGAAGCGGACGCGGTGCTGCTGCCGGGTCTCGCGGTGGACGGACGGGGTATGCGGCTGGGCCGTGGCGGCGGGTCGTACGACCGCGTCCTGGCGCGGCTGGAGAAGGCGGGCACCGACCCGGCGCTGGTGGTGCTGCTGTACGACGGCGAGCTGCTCGGCGAGGTGCCGGCCGAGGCGCACGACAGACCGGTGCACGCCGCGGTCACGCCCTCGGCGCTGCACCGCTTCAGCCGGGGGTAGCGGGAGGTTCCCCCGTACCTCGTCCCGGCTTCGTCCCCTCCCCCTGGGGACGAAGCCGGGACGGACGTGGGTCGAGGCAGTGGGGCGGAGGCGGAACGGCACGGCCCCGGGACCGGCCGCAGAGGGCAGCCGACCACCGGGACCGTGACGAGGACTTCAGGGTGTGAGCGCCAGGGTGTCGGAGGTACCGTCCTCGACCTCCTGGTTGCTGAACGCCCACGGCAGCAGGTCGCCCTTGGCCCACTTGTCCGTCTGGTCGCTGTAGTGCGCGTTGAAGGCATGCCCCGAGGCGCCGGTGAGGTTGATCCAGCGGGACTTGTCCAGGTCCCCCAGGTTGACGATCATCCGCATCGACGGCACCCAGACGACGTCGTAACCGCCCGCCGCGTTCCAGCCGGTGGCGTCCACCGCCGCCTCGCCGCCGCCCAGGTTCCACGGCCCCCGGTTGAGCATCCGCTGCAGGACCCCGGGTCCCTCCGTGCCCATGGTCTGGTTCTTCAGCGTCAGCTGGTGCAGCCGGCCCCAGCTCCAGGTGTCGATGTCCTTGCCCAGCTTGGACGTGAGCTCCCAGCGGGCGTCCCTCATCGCGTGCGCGAGCAGCTCGTCACGATTGCGGTCGCCGGGCTTGCGGGGGGTGCTGGAGGTCTTCCACCAGTGGTTGTCCTCGTCCTTGAGGAACGTCCGCACGACCTCGTACCAGCGGTCGCCGCCGTCCGGCTGCGCCGCGTCCGGCGCGCGCTGCCCGCACTCACGTACGAGCCGGGCGTTGCCGTCCAGGTCTTCCAGGGGGCCGGAGTCGTCGGACGGGCGTACCCGCAGGCACTGGCCCGACACCCGCAGCTCCTTGGGCAGCTTGTTGCCGAAGGCGAGCTTGAGGGTGTTGCGCCAGACCGCGTTGAAGTAGGCGGCCGCGGCCGAGTCCGCGTCCTGGGTGTAGTCCCAGCCCTCGAGCAGCTTCTGCGCCTCGCGGACGTACGGGTCCTTGACGTCGATCTTGAGCAGCAGGGGCGTCAGCAGCTCGGCGATCTCGCTGCTGTTGTCCATCTGCATGGTCTGCATGTCGTCCGTCGAGATCTTGCCGCCGTCCTTGATCTTCGACTGGATGAGGTCGTTGATCCGCTGACTGCGCGCGCCGTAGCCCCAGTCCCCGGTGAGCAGATACGGGTACTTCGCCTTGTCCACGACGGCCTGGTTGGCGGTGACGATGTAGCCCCGCCGGGGGTCCTGCTCCCAGGGCAGGGCGGACTGCGGAATGTATCCGGTCCACTTGTAGTCGGAGTCCCAGCCGGGCGCCGGGTAGCGGCCGTCGCCCTTGCCCCGGATGGGAATCCTGCCCGGGGCCTGGTAGCCGATGTGGCCCTTGGTGTCCGCGTAGATGAGGTTCTGCGAGGGGACGGCGAAGTCGCGGGCCGCCTTGCGGAAGCCCGTGAAGTCCTTGGCGGCGTTCAGCCCGAAGACCGCGTCCATGGACTTGCCGGGCTGCAGTGCGGTCCAGCGCAGCGAGACGGCGTAACCGCTGCCGCGGTCCGGGGCGGCGTCGCCGACGGGCGCTTCCTTCCCCACCTTGCCCAGCTCGTCATTGCGGTCGGAGACGATCGGCCCGTTGCCGGTCGAGCGGACAGTGATCTCACGGTCGGCGCCGTCCGCGACCTTGATGGTCTCCTTGCGGGTCCTGAAGGGAACCTGCTTGCCGTCGGTGAGGTACGAGTCGCTGCTGACCTTCTCCAGGTAGAGGTCGGAGACGTCCGCGCCGAGGTTGGTGAAGCCCCAGGAGATGTCCTGGTTGTGGCCGATGACGACACCGGGCATCCCGGAGAACGTGTAGCCGGACACGTCGTACCGGCAGGACGGGCTGACGCTGCGGCAGTGCAGGCCCATCTGATACCAGACCGAGGGCATCTGCGGCGCCAGGTGCGGGTCGTTGGCGAGCAGCGGCTTCCCGGTGGCGGTGTGCCTGCCGGAGACCACCCAGGAGTTGGAACCGATACCGGCGCCGTTCGGGCCGAGCAGTGCCGGGATCGTTTCGAGGGTCTTGGACAGCGAGGACAGCTGGGTCTGCGCGCCCCGGGCCGCGCCGCCGAGCCCGGCGCCGACCCCCGTACCGTTCTGCGGCGGAGTGGGCCCGGACTCGGGTTCGAACGTCTTGCCGGTCCCGTCCACCGCCCCGCCGTCGACGATCGGCTTGTTCCGTTCGTACGGGTACGCCGGGTACAGGTCCTCGATCTGCTGCGGGGTGAGGCGGCTGGAGAGCAGCGAACGGTCGATCTCTTCCTGCATATTGCCGCGCAGGTCCCACGCCATGGCCTTGAGCCAGGCGACCGAGTCGACGGGGGTCCACTTCTCGGGGGTGTAGTCGGTGCTGAAGTCGAGGGCCGCGTACTCCACGGACAGGTCGGAGCCCTTGTGGTCCTTCAAGTAGGCGTTGACGCCTTCGGAGTAGGCCTGGAGATATTTCTTCGTCGCCGGCGACAGCTTGTGGTCGTACTCCTCCTGCGCGACCTTGCGCCAGCCCAGCGTGCGCAGGAACGCGTCGGTCTCGACCTGTTCCTTGCCGAACATCTCCGACAGGCGGCCCGCGGTCATATGGCGGCGGACGTCCATCTCCCAGAAGCGGTCCTGCGCCTGGACGAACCCCTGCGCGCGGAAGAGGTCCTCGTCGGTGTCGGCGTAGATCTGCGGGATCCCGTGTCCGTCACGCTTGACCTGGACCGGTCCCGAGAGGCCGGTGAGCTTGGTCGAACCGGTGGTCTCCGGGAACGAGGCACGCACCGTGCTGACGCTCCAGTACGAGCCGAAGCCGGTACCCGCCACGAGCAGCAGCACGACTGCGATCACGAGGCTGCGGGCACGACGACCCTTCTTCTTGCCCGAAGGGCCGGTCTTGTTGGCGGGCATCGCTGTCCTTAGCGGGGCAGTGTGGTCCTGGAGTGCTGGAGCAACCATAGGCGCAGCGTGTGAGGGGCTCGTCAGCGGAGTAGGTGCTCGCCGCTCGGCGCCCCACAGCGGGCTATTGGGTGACATCAGCCGACTCCGCGATCGGCGCCCCAACCGCTGCCGCAGCGGGCAGGCGTCAAGAACCCGTAAAATGTTAGGTAAGGCAATGAAGTTCCAGTCGGCTGAACGGAACGTTCCGGTCGATAACGTGAGAAAGGTTCCGGCCCCTGACTGTCCACCAACTCAATGAACTCCTGCTCGTCTGCTCGCTCGTCCTCCTCATCGCGGTGGCAGCGGTCCGGGTCTCCTCACGCAGCGGGCTTCCCAGCCTGCTCATCTATCTGGGGATCGGCATCGCGATGGGCCAGGACGTGATCGGAGTCCGCTTCGACGACGCCGGGTTGACCCAGCTGATCGGCTACAGCGCGCTGGTCGTGATCCTGGCGGAGGGCGGTCTGAGCACCAAGTGGCGGGAGATCAAACCGGCCCTTCCCCTGGCGGCGACGCTGTCGACGCTGGGCGTCGCGGTGAGCGTCGGGGTCACCGCGGCGGCGGCGCACTATCTGGTGGGCCTGGACTGGCGGCAGGCGCTGATCATCGGTGCGGTGGTGTCGTCGACCGATGCGGCGGCGGTCTTCTCGGTGCTGCGGAAGGTGCCGCTGCCATCGCGGCTGACGGGTGTCCTGGAGGCCGAATCGGGCTTCAACGACGCGCCCGTGGTGATTCTGGTGGTCGCCTTCTCGACGGCCGGTCCCGTCGACTCCTGGTATCTGCTCCTCGGGAAGATCGTTCTGGAGCTGGCCATCGGCGGGGCGATCGGTGGCGCGGTGGGCTGGCTCGGGGCGTACGGGCTGCGGCACGTGGCGCTGCCCGCCTCGGGCCTGTACCCGATCGCGGTGATGGCGATCGCGGTCGTCGCGTACGCGGGCGGTGCGCTGGCACACGGCAGCGGATTCCTCGCGGTCTATGTCGCGTCCCTGATCCTGGGCAACGCGAGGCTCCCGCACTGGCCCGCGACCCGTGGTTTCGCCGAGGGGCTGGGCTGGCTCGCGCAGATCGGCATGTTCGTACTGCTCGGGTTGCTGGTCACGCCGCACGACCTGGGGGACGACATCCTGCCCGCGGTCGTCGTGGGGCTGGTGCTGACCCTGGTGGCAAGACCGGTGTCGGTGCTGCTGAGCACAGCGCCGTTCCGCACGCCCTGGGCGGAGCGGATACTGCTGTCCTGGGCGGGACTGCGCGGCGCGGTGCCGATCGTGCTCGCAACGATCCCCATGGTCTACGAGGTGCCCGACAGCCGCGAGATCTTCAACATCGTCTTTGTACTCGTGATCGTCTACACGCTGGTGCAGGGGCCGACGCTGCCCTGGGTCGCCCGGCGGCTGCGGCTGGGCAATGGGGAGGCGGCGGCCGACCTCGGGATCGAGGCGGCGCCGCTGGAACGGCTGCACGGCCACCTGCTGTCGGTGACGGTGCCGCAGAAGTCCCGGATGCACGGTGTGGAGGTCGGGGAGCTAAGGCTGCCCGCGGGGTCCGCGGTCACCCTGGTCGTACGGGACGGGGAGAGCTTCGTGCCCTCGCCCGCGACCGTACTGCGACGCGGGGACGAGCTGCTGGTCGTCGCCACGGATCCGGTGCGGGACGCGGCGGAGAAGCGGCTGCGGGCCGTGGCGGAGGGCGGCAAGCTCGCCGGCTGGCTGCGCGGGGGCAACAACTCCCATTGATCCGGGGCAGGTTGCAGATCGATCGGGGGCAGGTTGCGGATTGATTCGGGGCAGGTATATCCATCCGGCGATGAAACCTGTCGATCGCAGGAAACTGTGCGCGGATACCAGGTGCATCACAGGGACTTTCCGCAGCATGCCTGTACTATGAAGACGCACATCACGACCCACTCTGCCTGATGCAGAGCTGGCGCGACCGCACGGCGGCCGCGGTCCCTCTGCCACCTTCTCGGTGCGGACCCGGTATCTACCGCGGAACCTGCGCGAGAGGACAGCTCTCGGCGCACACCGTACTGAGGATCGCCACTACCGGGGCGGGGCTCACGAGGCGTGCGCCACCAGGCAGCGGAAAGGCACGGCCGTGGCATCCGCGGTCACCACCACCCGTCCCGGTTACGGGCAACTGCTGCGCACACCCGGCGCATGGACGTTCCTGCTGCCCGGCTTCGCCGCCCGACAGCCCTTCGCGATGCTCACCATCGGGATCGTCCTGCTGGTCGAGCACACGACCGGCTCCTACGGCGCTGCGGGCGCGGTCGCGGCGGTCACCGGCGTCTCGATGGCGCTGTTCGCTCCGCAGAGCGGCCGGCTCGCCGACCGCTTCGGGCAGAGCGCGGTGCTGCTGCCCGGCGTTCTGGTGCACACGGCGTCCGGCGGGCTGCTGACGGCGCTCGCGCTGACGGATGCGCCCGTCTGGGCGCTGTTCGCCGCCGCTGTACCGACCGGCGCCTCCGTGCCCCAGATCGGCCCCATGGTGCGGGCCCGTTGGGGCGCTGTGCTCGGGGGCACGTCGCGGACGGGTTCCGCGGGAGGCGCGGGGGCCGTGGGGTCTGCGGGATGCACGGGGGCCGTGGGGTCTGCGAGAGGCGCGGGAGGCTCGCAAGGTGTTCTGCTGATGCCGACCGCGGCGGCCTTCGAATCGGTGACGGACGAGCTGACCTTCGTCATCGGTCCGGTGCTGGCCACCGCGCTGAGCACCGGGGTACACCCGGCTGCCGGCCTGATCGCGGAGGCTGTGCTGACCCTGGCCGGCGGACTGCTGTTCGCGGCCCAGCGCCGTACCGAACCGACCGCGAACCGGCTCCACGCGGGCGTGCGGAAGCCGCATGTCTCGGCACGGGCCCTGCCGGGCGTACGGGTGCTGGCAGTGGCCTTCCTCGGGATCGGCTCGGTGTTCGGCGGCATGCAGGTCGCGCTGACCGCCTTCACCGAGGAGATCGGGCAGCCGGGCATGAACGGACTGCTGTACGGGGTCTTCGCGGTCGGCAACATGCTCGCCGGTGTGGCCTGCGGCGCCATCGTCTGGCGGACCTCGCCGCGGAAACGGCTGCTGACGGCGTACGCGGCGCTGGCGCCGGCCTGCTCGGTCCTGTGGGCCGTGCACTCGCCGCTGCTGCTGGGCGCACTCGGACTGCTGGTCGGCCTCTGCATCGCGCCGGCGCTGATCACCGGCTACACGCTGGTGGAGGACCTGGTCCCGGCGTCGGCCCGTACCGAGGCCTTCACCTGGCTGACGGGCTCGGTCGCCCTGGGGCAGGCCGCGGCCGTGACGGCGGCCGGGCAGCTGGCGGACCGGTTCTCAGCCGCCGCCGGATTCACAGTGCCGCTGGCGGGCACGGGGCTGGCGCTGCTGACCGTGGTGGCGCTGCGGGGGCGGCTCGTACCGACGTCACCGATGCGGGCGGTCCGGGTGGCGGGCTCCGTTTCCACGACCTCGGGCGGCGCAATGGAGCCGGGACAGGGTGAGGCCGAGCGTGGGGTGGATCACCGTATGCCCGTCGCGGTGGACTGATCCCGCGGAATGCTGCACTATGGAGCGTCGTTAGCACTCAATGAGTGAGAGTGCCAGGAGGAGCAAGTGCCGACCTATCAGTACCAGTGCACCGAGTGCGGCGAGGGCCTCGAGGCGGTGCAGAAGTTCACCGATGACGCGCTCACCGAGTGCCCGGGCTGCGAGGGACGCCTTCGCAAGGTGTTCTCGGCGGTCGGTGTCGTCTTCAAGGGCTCCGGGTTCTACCGGACCGACAGCCGCGGCTCGTCGTCCGGCAACGGTTCGGCGAAGCCGTCGACCACGGCGTCGGAGACGTCCAAGAGCGACAGCTCCTCTTCGTCGGCGTCCTCTTCTTCGTCGGCGTCTTCGTCGTCGTCCCCTTCGCCGTCGTCGTCTTCTTCCTCCTCGTCCTCGTCGAAGCCGGGCAGCTCCTCGGGCGGCAGCTCGAGTTCCTCCAGCAGCTCCGCGGCCTGACGCAAAGGACGCCGGACACCCGGCCGCCGGACTCACCACAGACGCACCGGACCCCGCCGCCTCTCGTCGAGGCGGCGGGGTCCGGCGTCTGTCCGGCGCCGCATAAGGTGGAGCGCATGGTCGACACGAGCAGCGCCCAGGCGGAGATCGGCGTCATCGGCGGATCGGGGTTCTACTCCTTCCTCGAGGACGTCACCGAGATCACGGTGGAGACCCCGTACGGACCGCCGAGCGACTCGCTGTTCCTGGGCGAGGTCGCGGGCCGACGGGTCGCCTTCCTGCCGCGGCATGGACGCAAGCACCATCTGCCGCCGCACCGCATCAACTACCGCGCCAATCTGTGGGCGCTCCGCTCCGTCGGGGTGCGGCAGGTGCTGGGGCCGTGCGCGGTGGGCGGGCTGCGGGAGGAGTACGGGCCGGGCACGCTGCTCGTACCGGACCAGCTCGTGGACCGTACGAAGGCCCGAACCCAGACCTTCTACGACGGTGAGGCTCTGGCGGACGGCCAGATGTCGAACGTGCTGCACCTGAGTTTCGCCGACCCGTACTGCCCCGCGGGTCGGGAGGCTGCGGTGGCGGCGGCGCGTGGGGGCGGCTGGGAGCCGGTGGACGGCGGCACGCTGGTGGTGGTCGAGGGGCCGCGCTTCTCGACCCGGGCGGAGTCGCGCTGGCATGCCGCGCAGGGCTGGTCGGTGGTCGGCATGACCGGGCACCCCGAGGCGGTGCTCGCCCGGGAACTGGGGCTTTGCTACACGTCGTTGACGCTGGTCACCGACCTGGACGCAGGGGCCGAGACGGGTGACGGTGTCTCCCATGAGGAGGTGCTGCGGGTGTTCGGCGAGAACGTCGGGCGACTGCGGACGGTGCTCTTCGACGCGGTGGGCGGGCTGCGGGACACGGCTGACCGGGACTGCTTGTGCGCGCGGGCGCTGGACGGGCTGGACACCGGATTCGAGCTGCCGTAGGCGGAACGCCGTGCGGCGTGTAGGGCTTGCCGGCTTGGCGGGGTATGCAGGGGCCTGCGGATCAATGTGAGGTTCCTGCTTGCTCGTGTGGGTGAACGGGTTGTCCACAATCGAGTGGTGGTCCACAGGCTTCAGCGGGGTCCGCGGAGGCCGTGCATCGTGGGGAGCGTCCGAGCGAGAACCCTTCTCACGGCAGGCGGTGGATTGCCATGGTTCCCATGTCCGCTACGACAACCGCGCTCCCCCCGGTCCCCACTCCCCCGCTGCGCGACGTGCCGCAGTTCGCACCGCTTCGCCTCGCGTCAGCGCGGTATCGGCTGCTGCGGGCCGTACGACGGCGGCGCCGGACGATGGCTGCGGGACTGGCGATCGGGGCTGCGGCACTGGCGGCCGCCGCCGCCGATCCCGGGGCACACGATTGGACAGCTCTGTCCCTCCCTGCCGTACATTGCGGAATCGTCTGTTCCATCCGTCGTGAGCGCACAGAGGGGTTCGCTGGTGAGCGAGGAGAAGCAGAGCATCCTGAACGGCTTCAAGCAGTTCTTGATGCGTGGGAACGTGGTCGAACTCGCGGTCGCCGTGGTCATTGGCGCCGCATTCACCACCATCGTGAACGCGGTGGTGAAGGGCGTGATCAACCCCATCGTCGGGGCCCTCGGCACCCAGAACCTCGACCATTACACGTACTGCATGGGCACCTGCAAGACGAACGCGGCGGGCGAGGTGACCGCAGGCGTCCACATTCTGTGGGGCTCGGTGCTCAGCGCCACCATGACCTTCGTGATCACGGCGGCCGTGGTCTATTTCCTCATGATCCTGCCGATGAACCGCTACAAGGAGCGGCAGGCGGCGAAGGCCCCGGTCGATGCCACGGCGGCCGAGGTGACGGAGATCGAGCTGCTCGCCCAGATTCGCGACGCGCTGATCTCGCAGCGCGATGGGTCCGAGAGCGACGGGCCCGGCGGGCCGACGCGCGTGCCGTCGCAGAAGTAGCCGCTCCGCCGCCGTCTCAGAGGTGGTGCGGCGGCTTCTCGTCGAGGAAGCGGGCCAGGTCGGCGGTGCTGGTGCCACCACCGGTCGGCGCTTCTCCCCAGCCGCGGTCGGTGTCGTCCGTGGACTGCCGGCCGAGGGGGTCCTCGAAATTCAGCTTGGCGGCCGATTCGGCCGGTTGGGCCGCTTGGGCCGGCTCGGGTGGTTCGACCGGCTCGGGCGTACGGGCGGTACTCATGGCTCAAGCGTACGGTGAATCGGCCGAGGGCCCGTCCGGCGGTTCGACGACGCCGGGACGTCAGCGGAGGGGGAATGGCGCAAGTCCCCCCGGTCAACGACCGGGGGACTTCGGTGCCTTCGGTGCCATCCGCTCGGGCCGGACCGGAGCGGGCGGTATTGGCCCGGCCCGCTCCGGGCCGACCCTCACGACCCGCAACCGCCCGGGACAGTCCCGCACCTCTCCGGACCCACCGCCTCCAGACCCCACCTCCTCCAGGCCACCGAGCGGGCCGAAGCACGACCGGACCGGAGCGACCAACGAGCCGGGGGGACCGGACCGACCCGGAGGGGCCGGAGCGGGACCGCACTCAGGCGGGAGGGCCTCGGACATCAGGCCTGAGGCGGCAGACATCAGGCAGCACGCGGGTGTCCGCGCGCCCATGCATCGGGCGGTCCGGGAGCGGACAGGAAGCGAACAGGGAAGAGCCCCGGTGCGGGGGGATGCACCGGGGCTCGGCTCATGGGGGGTTAAGCCGCCGCGTCGAACCCTGTGTCGCGGGCCATCTTCTTCAGCTCCAGCAGAGCGTGCTTCTCGATCTGCCGGATCCGCTCGCGGGTCAGGCCGTGCTGCTTGCCGACCTCCGTCAGGGTCCGCTCCCGGCCGTCGTCGATCCCGTACCGCATCTTGATGATCGACGCGGTGCGGTCGTCGAGCTTGCCGATCAGCTCGTCCAGGCCCTCGCGGCGCAGCATCACCAGCACCGACTGCTCGGGCGTGGCCGCCGAGGTGTCCTCCAGCAGGTCGCCGAACTGCGTCTCGCCCTCGTCGTCCACCGACATGTTGAGGCTCACCGGATCACGCGCCCAGTCCAATACGTCGCCGACGCGCTCCGGGGTGGAGCCCAGCTCGGCGGCGACCTCGGCGTGCTCCGGGTCCCGGCCGTTCTCACGGTTGAACTCGCGCTGCACGCGCCGGATGCGGCCGAGCTCCTCCACCAGGTGGACGGGGAGCCGGATCGTACGGGACTGGTCCGCGATGGAGCGGGTGATGGCCTGCCGGATCCACCACGTCGCGTACGTGGAGAACTTGAAGCCCTTGGTGTAGTCGAACTTCTCGACCGCGCGCACCAGACCGGCGTTGCCCTCCTGGATCAGGTCCAGCAGAGGCAGCCCGCTGCGCGGGTAGCGGCGCGCAACCGCTACGACCAGACGGAGGTTGGACCGGATGAAGACGTCCTTGGCCCGCTCGCCCGCAGCGGCGATGGCCTCCAACTCCTCACGGCTCGCCGCCCCTGCCTCGGCCTTTCCTGCCGCCTTGGCCTTTCCTGCCTTTCCTGCCGCCTTGGACTTCCTTCCCCCCTCGGAGTCCCCTCCCGCCGCCCCCTCGGCAGCGGCTGAATTCACACTGCCGTCGAGGATCTGCTGGGCGTAGACACCCGCCTCGATGGTCTGGGACAGCTCGACTTCCTTTGCGGCGTCGAGCAGCGGTGTGCGCGCTATCTCGTCGAGATACATGCCGACCAGGTCGCGGTCGGCGATCTCTCCGCCTCCGGCGCGAACACTGTTTGCCCGGTCGGTCTCAGTGCTCGCGGACTGACGACGGGCGACGGCACGGGTTGCCATGCGTGCTCCCTTGCGATGAGTCGGTCGCGGGTCGGAAAGGGATGTCCACTCTGGAGCGGGTTCCCGTTCCACAGGAAACAACGACTGGAATCAGGACAGAATTCCCATGCCGTACGACGAATTTTGTGATCATGCAGTACCCTGTCCGGCCACCCAGGGAGGCCATATGCTGCGGGAACGGCGGGGAGCGCAGGTCAGCCCCGGCACGGCGGACGACCTCCAGGCCCTGACGGAGATCTACAACCACTACGTCCGCGAGACGGCCATCACCTTCGACACCGAGCCGTTCACCCCCGAGCAACGCCGCCCGTGGCTGCTCTCCCACCCTCAAGACGGCCCCCATCGCCTTCTGGTTGCCCGGGACCTGCCGGACGATCCTGGAGACCGGCTGCCCGGCCGGCTCCTCGGCTATGCGACGAGCAGCACTTTCCGGCCGAAGCCCGCGTACGACACGTCGGTCGAGGTCAGCGTCTACTGCGCGCCGGGCGCGGGTGGGCGGGGTGTCGGCACACTCCTCTACGAGGCGCTGTTCGAGGCCCTGCGCGGCGAGGACCTGCACCGGGCATACGCGGGGCTGACCGTCCCCAACGAGGCCTCGGTCCGGCTGCACACCCGCTTCGGCTTCGAGTGCGTCGGTACGTACCGCGAGGCGGGCAGGAAGTTCGGCCGCTACTGGGATGTGGCCCGCTACGAGAAGGCCCTCTCGTAGCGGCGGCGCACTCGTGGCGGACGGCTCCGGCGCACTCGTGGCGGACGGCGTCATAGGTCGGCGAGTTCCACGGTGGCGCGTGCCAATGGGGCGCCTGTGGCGGATGGGTCATCGGGTCCCCGCTCACGGTGGCCCCCGCTCACGGTGTGCGCAGGGTGTATGCCTCCGGGTCGAGGTGGACGTCACCGGCGGCCAGCCCCCGCGACAGCAGGGTCCACGGTCCACCGCCCGTGGGATAGAAGCGGAGGGTGAGGGTCTCACCGGAGTCGGTGAAGACCTCGGTGATCGACCGGTCGAGCAGGACGCGCAGTTCGATCGTGCGGCCGGGTTCCGCCTCGGGCAGCGGCATCCGTACGCCCCGACGTGGGACCGCGGGTCGCGTGAGGCGCGGGCCCCGGTCGACGGTCAGCCGACCGTTCCGGATCTCCATGTCGAGGCACTCGGCGCCGTCCGCGCTGGTGGCGATCCGCAGCCCCCAGGCCGCCTCCCGCCCGAAACCGAGCCGGACCCGGAGATCGGCGACACCGTCCACCCGGCCGAGCTCGACAGCCTCGCCGGGCGTGACGGGCACGCACCGCCCGCAGGCACGCCTGCCCCCGCCGCCGCACCGGCCGGACGGCGCGGGCCGCGTCTTACGATGGTGAGACGGAGCACCTGGCGCGGTCACCGGCCCGGTGGAGCGTGCGGCGAACGAGGTGCTCCCGAGAGATGCGCACGGAGGCATTCCACCGTGTCGGTCGAGCTGAACCACACCATCGTCGCGGCCCGCGACAGGCAGGCGTCCGCCGAATTCCTGGCCGGCATCCTCGGCCTGGAAGTGGGGGCGCCCACCGGCCCGTTCGTGCCCGTCGCGACCAGCAACGGCGTCACTCTGGACTTCGCGAACACCGACCGGGATCCGATCACCCCGCAGCACTACGCGTTCCTGGTGTCGGAGGGGGACTTCGACGCCATCTTCCAGCGGATCCAGCAGGCAGGGATCACCTACTACGCCGATCCGGCCATGCGGCGGCCGGGTCAGATCAACCGCCGTGACGGCGGGCGGGGTACGTATTTCCTGGACCCGGACGGTCACTCCATGGAGATCCTCACCCGCCCCTACGGCAGCGGCGGGCAGGGACCGCCGGTGGTGAAGGAGGGACGGCTCCCGTAGGCGTGGACCGGGACCCCCGGCTGGGGGCGGGACCCGGGGGCGGGGAGGAAGGCGGGGGCGCGGTCCGGCCACCGGAGCCGCACGTGCGAGTCAGGCCACCGGAGCAGCACGGGGGTGCTATCCGACCTGCACGGAGCCGCCCGTGCGCGCTATCCGAACTGCACGGAGCGCTTCGCCAGCCCCATCCAGAAGCCGTCGATCACGCTTCGGCCGGCGTCGAGGTCGCCGGAGGCCTCGGCCGTGCCCAGCGTGACGAAGAGCGGGGCGAAGTGCTCGGTGCGCGGGTGGGCGAGGCGGCCGGCCGGGGACTTGTGCTCGAAGTCGAGCAGCGCGTCGACATCCTGGGCCTCGAGCGCCCGTTGCCCCCAGTCGTCGAACTCCGCCGACCAGCCGGGCACCCCGGCGCCAGGAGGCAGTCGCAGCGCACTCAGATTGTGGGTGAAGAAACCGCTGCCGACGATCAGCACCCCCTCGTCCCGGAGCGGCGCCAGCCTGCGTCCGACGCCGAGGAGCTCGCGGGGATCGAGCGTGGGCATGGATATCTGGAGGACGGGGATGTCGGCCGCCGGAAACATCTCGACGAGCGGGACGTACGCGCCGTGGTCCAGGCCCCGGTCCGGGAAGTCCTGCACCGGCGTGCCGGCCGAGCGCAGCAACTTGCGGACCGCGTCGGCGAGATGGGGGGCGCCGGGGGCCGCATAGCGCACCTGGTAGTAGTGCTCGGGAAAGCCCCAGAAGTCATGGACGAGGGGCACGGTCCCGGTCGCGCCGAGTGTGAGTGGCGCCTCCTCCCAGTGCGCGGAGATCATCAGGATCGCGGTGGGGCGGGGCAGTTCGGCGGACCAGGCGGCGAGCTCGCCGGGCCAGACAGGGTCGTCGGCGAGCGGCGGGGCGCCGTGGCCGAGATAGAGGGCGGGCATGCGCCCGCTGGGGGCGGTGGCGGCCATCCATGACTCCTTGAAAGTTCAAGATGTAACGCGAGGCGTACTCTACCGCGACTTTATTTAAGATTCAAGAAGTCTCCCTTACAGTAGACGCATGACGACGGGATCCGACGATGAGCCGCGCTGGCTCACCGACGACGAACAGCGAACCTGGCAGGCCTATCTGCAGGCGACCGCGCTCCTGGAGGACCATCTCGACCGGCAACTGCAGCGCGACGCGGGCATGCCTCACATCTATTACGGCCTGCTGGTGGTGCTCGCCCGAGCGCCCAGGCGCCGGATGCGGATGACCGAGCTGGCCCAGAACGCCAAGATCACCCGTTCCCGGCTCTCCCACGCGGTGGCGCGGCTGGAGAAGAACGGCTGGGTGCGCCGCGAGGACTGCCCGTCCGACAAGCGCGGCCAGCTCACGGTGCTGACGGATGAGGGCAGGGCGGTGCTGGAGAAGTCCGCACCCGGCCATGTCGCCGCGGTGCGCGGCGCGATCTTCGACCGGCTGACGCCCGAGCAGGTCGAGGAGTTGGGGAGGATCTGCCGGATCATGGCCGAGGGCCTTCAGCCGGAGCGCGGCGCGGATCTGCCGTGGCTGCGGTGAGCGGAGGGGGCTCCGGCGCGCACGCGCACTGCGTAGGCACGTGCCCACGGCCGTAGTTGCCCGCGTACGTGCGCGTGCGTATGGCGCCCGCGGCCGATGTTCCCTGCGTACGTACGGTGCCCGGGGCCGAAGTCGCCCGCGTACGGACGGTGCCCTGTACCCAGCCGCCGCCCGCGCACGTAGGTAGCCGGATACGTAGCCGGGTACGCACCCGGCCGCGTACGCAGGCGCCTGCCACGCACGTACCGACGAGCCCCCTTTTACGCGCGACTGCCCCGCACCGTTCCCAGTGCGGGGCAGTCGCAGCAAGCCGGCTCAGTGAGCGAGGACCGGCACCGTCACGTCGTCCTCGGCCGCGCCTTCCCCGCCACCCGAGCCCGCGACAAGCGCGCCGCCCTGCCCGCGGGTGTTGATCAGGGTGAAGGCGATCGCCGCCGCCAGTGCCAGGATGCCGACAGCCCACCAGATCGCGGTGGAGTAGCCGTGCACCATCGACTGGAGCTGAAGCGCCCGGACGGACTTCGCACCGGCCGCGTGCGAAGTGGCGTACGCGGTGGTGGCGCTCGCCGCGATGGTGTTCAGCAGCGCGGTGCCGATGGCGCCGCCGACCTGCTGCGAGGTGTTGACCATCGCCGATGCCACACCCGCGTCGCGCGGCTGCACACCGTGCGTCGACAGGCTCATGGCCGGCATGAACGCCGTACCCATGCCGAGGCCCAGCAGCAGCTGCGCGGGCAGGATCAGACCGGCGTACGAGGTGTCGACCTCCAGTTGCGTCAGCAGCAGCATGCCGGTGGCCGCGACCAGGAAGCCCGGGGCCATCAGCAGGCGCGGCGGGACGCGGTTCATCAGCCGCGCGCCGATCTGCGTCGAGCCGATGATCATGCCCGCGATCATCGGGAGGAAGGCGAAGCCGGTCTCGACCGGCGAGTAGCCCTTGACGATCTGGAGGTAGTAGGTGAGGAAGAGGAACAGGCCGAACATGGCGATGATCGCGAGACCCAGCGACATGTAGACACCGCCGCGGTTCCGCTCGGTCACCACGCGCAGCGGCAGCAGCGGCGACTTGACCTTGGACTCCACCAGCGCGAAAGCGGCCAGCAGCACAGCCGCGGCGATGAACAGAGCGATCGTCAGGCCCGCGCTCCAGCCGTCGGATTCGGCGCGCGTGAAGCCGTAGACCAGGGACACCAGGCCGAGGGTGGAGAGGACCACGCCCGGGATGTCGAGCGACGAGCGGTTGCGGGTGCCCTCGGGCTCACGGATCACGAAGTACGCGCCCGCCGCGGCGATCACGGCGAAGGGGATGTTGACGAAGAAGGTCCAGCGCCAGTCCATGTACTCGGTGAGGAAACCGCCGAGGATCAGGCCGACGGCGCCGCCGCCGCCCGCGATGGCGCCGTAGATGCCGAACGCCTTGGCACGCTCCTTGGCCTCGGTGAACGTCACCGCGAGCAGGGACAGCGCGGCCGGGGCGAGCAGTGCGCCGAAAGCACCCTGGAGGGCGCGCGAGCCGAGCAGCATCGCGCTGTTGGCCGCGGCGCCGCCGAGCGCCGAGGCGGCCGCGAAGCCGAGGAGGCCGACGACGAAGGTGCGCTTACGGCCCCAGAGGTCCGCGATGCGGCCGCCGAAGAGGAGCAGGCCGCCGAAGGCGAGGGCGTAAGCGGTGATGACCCACTGCCGGTTGCCGTCGGAGATGCCGAGGTCCGCCTGGGCGGAGGGGAGCGCGATGTTCACGATGGTCGCGTCGAGAACGACCATCAGCTGGGCCAGGGCTATGAAGATCAGCGCTTTCCAGCGCCTCGGGTCGAGTTGGCGGACTGAATCTGGCATGACGACGCCTACCTAGCGGTGCGGAGAGATGAATACCGGAACGTGAAGCAGCACGTGCGTACGTGCATACGTGCAGGTGAAGGCAGAAGCGGAGGTAAGAAGCGGAGCGTGGAACGGGACCTGGGACGGCCTCGGAACGGGCAGTGAAAGCGCTGGGGTGATGACGGGGCGGACGGTCTCACACCCGCTGTCGGAGGTCCTCCAAAGTGGCTGCGGAACCGGGCAGTTCGGAGCGCACCGGGGTGCGCAGACCGTCGACGAACAGCTGCAGGTGCCGGTGGACGAACTGGTCGAAGTCGATACAGCCGTTGCCGGGCAACGGCCGGGTCAGCTGAGTGATCGCCACCATCAGGTCACCGACTGCGATGTCGCCGCGGAGGCTGCCGGCCTCGCGTGCCCGCGCCATCAGGGCCTCGATGTCCGCGTCGAGCCGGTCGCGGGCCTCGAGGTGCTCGGGGTGGTTGGGGTCCACGCCTTCGGACAGCAGCGGGCACAGGGCGCCGATCCGCTCGTCGGCCGCCGCATGGACGAAGCGCCGCAGTGCCTCGAAGGCGTCCGGCTCTTCGGCGAGGGCGGCCTCCGCCTGGTCGGCGATACGGCCCATGACGTACAGGGTCACGCGGTGGATGAGCTCGCCGCGGTCGGCGAAGTGACGGTAGAGCGTGGCGTTGCCGACACCGGCGCGACGGGCGACCTCGTCCAGCGGAACGTCCGCCCCGTGCCGGACGAACATCTCCCGGGCCGCGGCGATGATCCGCTCGCGGTTGCGCAGGGCGTCCGCCCGCAGCCGGGGCTGCTGGTGCTTCACGGTCGAGGCGACCACGGCGACGCTCCTTCTCGGTGTCGGTCGGTTGTTCTCGGTGCCGGTCGGTTCTTCTCGGGTGCCGGTCGGTTGACCGGTTCCGGCCGCCCGGGTGACCCCGGGCTCGATCCCCCGTTCCGCCCGGACACCCGTCTAAACGGGGAAAACCTCCCCGGATATTTCCCCCACGCGAAGTGACCTGCATCACGCTCTGCCCTCGATCGCGGCGGCACCACACACAGCCACCATCCCCTAACGCTGCGCAGCGGAAGTGTGCCCGAATGGCCCACAGCAACCGCCCGTACGGCCGCATCCGGCGCGCGGCCGAACATGCGGCCGAAGCACGGTGAGCAGAGAGCGCAGTCGGGCACGAACGGCTGCCCTTGCCCGGAAGGCGGCAGCATGAAGGCCAACCGCCCCCGAATACGCGAGGCCGGCGCCCTCTCGCCCCACGCGCCCAAGGCCCGCATCCGAAAGCCCCGCCGCAGCACCGCCCTCCTCGGCATCGCCGCCCTCGGCCTCACTGCCCCCACCACCGCGACCGCCACCGCCACGCTCGGCACCGCCGGCCCCTCCGCGACCTCGGCCGCCCAGCCGGACGCCCCCTGCACCCCGGGGCCCGTCAAGGGGGTGCAGATGTCCGAGGGGGTGCCGACACCGCCCGGCCACAGCCCCACCACCGGCGCCCTGCGGGCCCTCAACCTCATGATCGACTTCCCGGACGCGCCCGGCGAGGGAGCTGCCCGGGATCGGTACGCCGAGTTCTTCCCGAAGACCTCGGACTGGTACGCGACCAGCTCGTACGGCGCCCTGGACTACCGGGCGCAGGCACCGGTCGACGAGTGGCTGCGGATGCCCCGGCCCTTCAGCGCGTATGGCGTCGACCGCGGCGTCAGCTACGAACCGGGCTACCGGCAGCTCGTCCAGGACATCGCGGACGCCGCCGACGACCGGGTCGACTTCTCCGCGTACGACCTCATAAACGTCCTGGTCACGCCGAACGCCGGGCCGTCCGCACTGGACACCGTCCTGTCCGTGACCTTCGCCGGCATACGGGACGCACCGGCGGCGGACGGGGCACCGCTCAGCCATATGTCCTTCGTGTACAGCCACCAGGACGACGGTTCCGCGACGGCTGGGGAGAACGCGTACCGGGTACTGCCGCACGAGAACGCACACGCGCTCGGGCTGCCCGACCTGTACACCGCGAAGGGCGGCGGGAAGGCCGGGCACTGGGACATCATGTCCGAGGACTGGGGGGCCAACAACGACTTCCTGGGCTGGCACAAGCGCAAGCTGGGATGGCTGGACGCCGGGCGGTTCGCGTGTGCCGACGGGAGCGGCGGCAGCGAGCACACGATCAGCCCGCTCGCCCGGCCCGAGGGCATCAAGCTCGTGTACGTGCCGGTCTCGGACCGGGCCGGGTATGCGGTGGAGGTCAGGACGCAGGAGGGCAACGACGCCGCGGTCTGCAGGCCCGGGGTCCTCGTCTACTGGGTGGACGCGGGGATCAACAGCGGGGACGGCCCGGTCGAAATCAAGGACAGCAAGCCGCACAGCGGCGGCTGCGCACAGCGGCCGAATGTGAACGCCGAGCTGACCGACGCCGCGTTCGCGCCGGGCGAGAGGCTGGCGGACAACGGCACCGGGGTCACGGTCGAGGTCACCGGCAAGGACGCCTCGGACAACTACCGAGTGAAGATCACCCGCCCCTGAGCACCAGGCCGACCGCGCACTTCCAAGACCGCCACGGACGAGCCCGATGCGGGAAGAGCCGGCCGGTCCGGGGCTGGCTTCCCGTTTCACCCGAACGACGCCATTTCGGCCTCGCGGCCCACCACTAGGGCCTGTCCGATGGGTCCTGCCTGGGTCGCACAGAGAGCCGCCGCAGACCGCAGCCGGCCTGACCCATCGCAGGTGCCGGCGGCGGGCGGTGGTGACCAGCTGGGCGGCGGCGGAGAACAGCCGGAGTCGCAGCCGACGGGGTTCCCACAGCCGGGCGGTGCCGGTCAGGGCGAGCATCGGCATCCAGGCCAGCAGCTCGAGGGCGATCTGGACGATCTCCAGCCAGACCTGGTTCTGCGCGGCCTCGTGGAGGGGGAGGTTGCGCAGGCCGGTGGCGCGGGCGGCACGGATGCGGTCTTCGGCCCGGGCGCATTGGCGGTGCCGCAGCTCGAGGGCTGCGATCGGGACACGGGTGGTGTTGGTGGCAAACGCGGTCAGCCGCATCCCGTCGGCGTCGGTGAAGCGCAACTGGGCACCGGGGTGCGGTCGTTCCTTGCGGACGATCAGCCGCATCCCCTTGGGCCACCCCCTTGAGGCAGTCGCCGTCGAGCTCGGTGACCCAGGCGCCGTCGCGGATACCGCCGCCCGGCCCGATCGCGGGCGTCCACGCGAGGCCGGCACCTTCAGGACGGCCTGATGGATGGCCTCGGTGATGGTCATGCCGACCGAGTACGACAGCCACCTCCCGCGCTTGGCGAGCCAGGCCACGAACTCGTGCGTGCCGTCGCCGGAATCGGTACGGATCAGCGTCCGCCGCCCGCGCCGGTAGGTCTTCGGCAGCTGGGTCCAGCGCCGGTTGGGCGGCTTCGATGTGATCGGCAGCGGTGTTGCTGCCCGCGTTGCCCGGCCGCAGCAGACCCGCCACCGGCTCCCCGCTGCCACCGCTGCCGCGGTCGACGAAGGCCATGATCGGGTGGTGTCCGAACGTCTTCTTCCAGGTCGCGGCGGCGTCCTGCTTCTCGGAGTGAGCGATTACCAGCACCCCGTCCAGGTCCACGATCACCTGCCCGCCCGCATCCGGCGCCGACGGACCGGCCAACTGCCACACGTACTCGCATACTTCGGCCCGCGCGGCGCGGATTGCCGCCAGGGCCTTCGGTCCGCTCCCGGCCAGCGTGTCGATGAGCCGGGAGACCGTCGGGTCGGAGGCCACCGGCCCGAACACGCCCGGCTCCGCCCGCAGCACGCCCACATCCGCGAGGCAGTCCCCGCCGACCGCGACCGCCGCATCCAGCAGGATCTTGCCCGGATCATGCGCCGCCCGCGCCTTGCGCCACGGCGCCAGCGCCGCCGATATCGCCAGGTCCAGCCCTGTCTCGCGGACCGTCTCCACCAGCAGCACGGCCCCGGCCGGAGTGACCACCCCATGACCGCCGCCCTCGACACGGACACGCGGGTAGGACCCGATACGCTTCTTCACCTGGAGAGTGCCTTCTTTCCTGCGGCGAACAGAGCCTTCGACAAGCCCCATCTTCCCAGGTCAGGAGCACTCTCCTTCTATTTGATCACCCTCTGGACACCCGCTCCGTGAAAAGCCCGAGGCTGGCGCGCGGCCTTGACGTCCTCCGCGATGATCCGCTCGATGTTCCGCTCGGCCAGCGCCGTGATGGTCACGAAGGGGTTGACTCCGATGGACCCCGGTACGAGCGCGCCGTCCGTGACATAGAGGTTGCGGTAGCCGACGACCCGGCCGTAGAGGTCGGTGGCCTTGCCCAGGACGCAGCCGCCGAGCGGGTGGTAGCTGAAGTCGTCGGAGAAGTTCTTCAGCTGCGGCCCGAACAAGTCGTAGCGGTACATCGTCGTGTTGGCCTTGTTGATCCGGTCGAAGAGCGACTTCGCGGCGTTGACCGCGGGCGTGTTCTGGTCCCGGGTCCAGCGCAGCACGGCCCGGTCGCTGGCCTTGTCGTAGACGAAGGTGCCGCGCTCGGGGTTCTTGGTGATCGCCAGATAGAGGCTGACCCAGGTCTCCAGGCCGGCCGGCATCGGCGCGATCTCCGCGAAGACCGGGGCGGCGGGGTTGTCCCAGTCGTCGATGCCCAGGGCAGGGATCGAGGACTGGTGGGCCCCGGTGGGGTTCCAGACGTGATTGGCCCGGCCGGTCATGATATTGCCGTTGGGGCCCCAGCCCGCGCCGACCTCGGCGTTGAGGTCGGGCAGCGTTCCGGTGTCCCGGGCGCGCACCAGCAGCTCGGTGGAGCCGAGGCTGCCGGCGCCGAGGAACAGGTGACGGCAGGCGATCTCCTTGTGGGCGACGGCCTTGCCATCGGCGTCGATCTGGTCCACGGACAGCACATAGCTGCCGTCCGGCTGCTGATGGATCGCCTTGACCTGGTGCAGGGTCTCGATGGTGACCTTGCCGGTGCCGAGCGCGGCGGCCAAGTAGGTCTTGTCCAGGCTCTGTTTGCCGTGGTTGTTGCCGTAGATGACCTCGCCCGCCAGCGCGGACTTGGGCACCTCACCGGCCGCCTCGCGCCGCATGTGGCCGAAGTCGTAGACGTTGGGGACGAAGGTGGTGCTCAGGCCCGCCTTGCCTGCCTGTTCGCGCGAGACCCGCGCGAACTTGTACCACTCCGTCTCCTCGAACCAGCCCTTGTCGATGTGGTTCACCTTGAGCATGGAGTTGGCGCGCGGGAAGTACCGGTCGTACATCTCGGCGGCGTCCACCCGCGGGAGGACCTCCTCGAAGTACGAGCGCTTCGGCACGACGGCCATGCCGCCGTTGACCAGCGAGCCGCCGCCCACTCCCCGTCCCACGTACACCGACATCTGGTCGAAGTGCACCTTGTCCAGCACGCCCGCGTACGGGTCGATGTCCCGGTTGATCACATCCAGCCACAGGAACGAGCCCAGCGGGGCCTCGGTGCGCGACTTGAACCAGCTGGAGCGGCGGTCGGGCTTGAGCATTCCGCAGAAGACATTGCCGTCGTCGGCGGGTTTGTTCCACAGCTGGCCCATTTCGAGCATGAGCGTGGGAATTCCGGCCTCGCCGAGCCGCAGCGCGGATACCGCGGCGCCGTATCCCGTACCGATCACCACGGCCGGTACGAACGAGCCGCTGCTGGCCTGCCGACTGTGTTTGTCGGCGGCCGCGGCACGCGGGGCGGCGGAAATCGTGGTCATTCCGGCGACGGCTGCGCCGCTGAGGGCGGCCAGTCCGAGCAGACGGCGCCGTGACAGATGCTGGTTCTGCTGGTTCTCGAACACGCTGGTAGTACCCGACCTTCGCCGACAGGATTCTTCCCCGCAGGGCTGTTCCACGGCGACGTCCCGGTGGGGATTGCAGGCCTTGTCCATCAGCCCGAGCCGCCGCGCGCCACCATCCTGATCGAGAAGGACTGGGGGAAATGCCAGAGATACGGCGGCTGTTGACCGGCCGGACTAGGCCCCGAAGTCCTAGCCCAGACACCAGCCGCAAAAGTAGCGAGGTGATCACGTGCTCGCTGCCGTGGTGGCCTGCTCGTCGTGTTCACGCAGCACCCGCATGACGGTGGCGGGCGAGGGGTGCTGGCCCTTCTTCGCGCCTGTGGTGATGACGAGCCGCTTGGCGATGTCGCGCAGGCTCATCTCCTGATCGCGGAGATGGAGGGCCATGGACAGCATGGACTCGTCGGTGACGCCCGCGCCGCCGATGGTCTTGCCGCGCTTGCGGGCGGACTCGTGGCCTTCGAGGGTACGGTCGCGGATGTACTCGCGCTCCATACCGGACATGGCCGCGAGCACGGTGAACACGATGCCGGAGGGGTCGTGTGATCCCTTCAGCTCCCCGGTGAGGAACTCCAGGACGACGTCGCTCGCCTTCAGCTCCTCAGCGAGCATGGCGAGTTCGATGCCGCGGCCGAGTCGTTTGTGTTCGTGGACGACGAGGGTGACGCGCACGCCGGAGGAACGGATCTCCCCGGCAAGCTTCACGGCGGCCTCCAGCTCGGGGCGCCTGGTAGCGCGGGTGGAGATCTTCTCCGAGAAGATGCGGGTCACCCCGGCTTCGGCGAGGGAGTCGAGCTGCGCGTCCAGGGCTGCCGTGCGGTCGAGGCGCGCGCGTACCCAAGGCGGACGTGCCCGACGGGCTCGGCGCCGGCGCTCACCGGCCGGGGCAGCTCGGTCCACACCGACCCCGGCTTGCGCACGGCCGGGGTCGGCACGTTCAACGCTTTGGCGAGTTGAGGCACGAGCCGGAACCGGGCGGTGTGGTACTGAATCGCCACCTTGCCCTTGCCGGTCCGGCATGGGGAGCCCGCCGGGGCGGCACAGGTGGACATCGGACAGTAGTCCGATTCCACACGGGTGCCAAGGTGGTCGAGTCGCGGCGAAAGGAGCGCATCGGTCGCCTGGCCGCCCCGGCCGGCCAGCTCGACCCGCAGCACCGGCAGGCACTCGCCGCGTCGCTGCCCGCACTCCTCGAAATGGCCCGGCTCACCGCCCAACCACCCAACAGGCCGACGACACCGCTTCCTCTACCCAGTAAGGAACCACGCCATGACCACCCCGCACGCCTTCCCCCTGGAGCCCACCCCGATCCACGTGTCCGACAAGGTCCTCGATGACCTGCGCGCCCGGCTCACATTGACCCGTCCGCCGCTGGACGAAGAGAATGGGGACTGGTCCTACGGCGTCCCGGACAGCTATCTCCGTGAGCTGGTCGCCTACTGGCGGGACGGCTACGACTGGCGCAAGGCCGAGGCCGCCATCAACATCTACGAGCACTACCAGGTGAGCGTCGCCGGTGTCCCGGTGCACTTCATGCGCAAGCCCGGCAGCGGCCCCCGCCCGATCCCGTTGATCCTCACCCACGGCTGGCCGTGGACGTTCTGGCACTGGTCGAAGGTGATCGACCCGCTCGCCGACCCGGCCGCGTTCGGCGGTGATCCCGCCGACGCGTTCGACGTCATCGTGCCGTCCCTGCCCGGCTTCGGTTTCCCCGGCCCGCTCACCGGCTTTTCGGACGTCAACTTCTGGAAGGTCTCCGACCTCTGGCACACCCTGATGACCGAGACCCTGGGATACGAGAAGTACGCCGCCGGGGGCTGCGACATCGGCGGGATCGTCTCCAGCCAGCTCGGCCACAAGTACGCCGACAAGCTGTACGGCATCCACATCGGCTCCGGGCTGCCGCTCGACTTCTTCACCGGCGCCCGAGCCTGGGACTTCGCCCGGAACCGGCCCCTCACCGACGACCAGCCCGCCGACGTCCGCGCCCGCATCATCGAGCTGGACCACCGCTCGGCGTCCCACCTCGCCGTGCACATGCTCGACGGCGCCACCCTGGCCCACGGGCTGAGCGACTCACCCGCCGGACTGCTCGCCTGGCTGCTGGAGCGCTGGAACGCCTGGAGCGACAACGGCGGCGACATCGAGTCCGTCTTCACCAAGGACGACCTGCTCACCCACGCCACGATCTACTGGGTGAACAACTCCATCGCCACCTCGATGCGTTACTACGCCAACGCCAACCGCTACCCCTGGGCCCCCGCCCACGACCGCACCCCGGTCGTGCAGGCCCCGGTCGGCCTCACCTTCGTCACGTACGAGAACCCGCCCGGCATCCACACCGCCAACGAGCGCGTCCGGGCGTTCAAGACCGGCCCGCAGGCCGATTGGTTCAACCACGTCAACGTCAACGCCCACGACCACGGCGGCCACTTCATCCCCTGGGAGAACCCCGACGCCTGGGTGAGCGACCTGCGCCGCACCTTCCACGGCCGCAGGCCCTGAACGACCCTGCGGGCTCGTCTGGCGACAGGCCAGGCGAACGTTGCCTGGCGGGGGCGTGCGCGTCGGCCGACTGGCCCGCACCGCCCGCCACGCCGTCTGTCTGAGCCGGCCTCCCTGCGGGACCCCGCTCGCCGCCTCCCTCCCGGGAGCCCTGTCATGCCGCCGCCACGCCCGTTCCGTCAGCGGGCCTCACTATCAGCGCCGTGCTGCTCCTGCTCACCGCTCTGGCGGCCAAGGACCTCCCGTCCGCCGTGCCCGCCACGGGCCTCGTTTCCTCGGGTCGGTGAAGTCCTGGAAGTCCTTCACTGTGTCTCCGTACGCGATCGGTCGGCGGTGTCCGCCGGGGTGCGGGGGCGGGGCACGGCGGCAGCCGGCCCCAGGTCGAGGCGCTTGTCCATGTCCGGGCGGAAGGTGCCGTACGGGTTGACGTTGGACCAGAACAGCGCGGTCAGGCCGCGCCGGTCCTCCTCGCTCAGCCGCGATGCCCAGGCCGGTTCGGCCAGGACTTGCTGAACCAGCAGGGTGTTGACGTGGACGAGCGCGGACTGGAGCAGGTGCAGGGCGAGCATCGAGGTCTCGGCGTGCTCCTTGTCCGGGCCGGTCAGGGCGCCGTCCTTGCCGTAGTGGAGCACGGTGTTCGCGCTGTTCCAGTTCTCCACGACCTGGAGCCCGCCGTGGATCTCCCGGCGCAGGCCGGGGCTGGCCAAATAGTCGCAGGCGAAGACCGTGCGGACCGCGCGCCCGTTCTTCGAGTGCCTGGTACGTGGGGTGCTTGGGGCCGCCGCGGGTGAAGCGCCGCAGCACCTGCTCGGCCTCCGCCGTCCCGAGCCGGAGCGCGGTGGCGTATTTGACCATCTGGTCGTACTGCTGCTCGATCAGCTCCCAGCGGATCGGGCGCGTCAGCGAGGCGCCGAGGGCGGGCCGGCCGGGCGGGGTGTCGTCCGGGCGGTACAGGCGGATGCTGCCGATGTTCTTCAGCCTCGGCAGCAGGCGGAAGTTGAGCAGCTCGGTGAAGGCGAACCCGACCACGCTCGCACCGTGGGTATCGACGTAGTTGGATTCGATCTCGGCGTCCGTGCAGTGCCGCAGCAGGCCCTCGATCATTGCCGCGACCTCGGACGAGGAACAGGACTTCAGCTGGGAGTAGACGCAGACGTTCTTGCGCTCGACGTGCCAGTAGATCATTACGCCGTTGCCGCCGTAGCGGGCGTGGTACTCGGTCATGAAGTTGCTGGACCAGGATCCGAACTTCTTCGAGTCCGACGCGCAGGCATTGCCACGTCCCCACCAGGCGGTGTCGCGGGCGGCGAAGGTGGCGTTGACGAGCCTGGCCACGGCGGCGCGGAGGTTGTCGACGGTGATGAAGTGCCGGCGCACGTGCCGCAGCGCGGCCTCGCTCTCGCCGTGCTCGCCGGTCGCCACGATCGCGCGGATACCCATGTTCGTGCCCAGCGCGAACAGCGCCAGCAGCAGGCGGCGCTGAAGGACGTCGCGGTCGATGCGCTCGTAGGCGGCCACCGAGGAGAACTCCTCGGTGAAGCCGGTCAGGAAGTCGGAGTTCTTCAGCACGTCCAGCAGGTCCAGGACACCCCAGCGGCGTACGACCTCCTCCTTCAGCGCCTGGAGGCCGGTGGGCTCGGCCAGCGGCCTCCAGCTTCGGCACGGTGATCCACGGCTCACCCTTGCGGGTGGTGACCTTCACCCGCCCGCCGAGCCGTCCGCGAGCGCGGCCGAGAGCCCGTCCAGGCCCGCGGTCATGCGCTTCTTCAGATCCGCGATGAACGCCTTCGGGTCCAGCGGCTGGCGGATCGCGGCGTAGTGCACGATGCGGGCGGCCTCGAAGTCGCCGGGCAAGTCGTCCTCAGGGTTGCGCCACCGTGCGGCGCCCTCGACGTAGATCTCACCGCGGCGGACCGCGTCCCGCAGTGCCACCAGGACGCACAACTCGTAGGGGATGCGCTCGACCTTGCCCTCGTCGTCGACGACCGCCTCGCGCCGGTCCTTGTGCACCACACCGTCCATCGGCGCCGCGTCGACGGTGTCGTAGAAGCGGGTCTTGCCGTCGACGTCGGCGTACTTCTTCAGCAGCCTCAGCGCATCCATCACCGGCCGGTAGGCGGTGTTGTTGCACTTGAAGCCCAGCGTGTTCAGCAGTGGCGGCAGCATCTGCCGGTAGCACGAGCTGTAGGAGGACTAGATGATTGATTCCAAGGTCAGCGGTCGTAGGCGGTCAGTGAGCGGATGACCGGTCCGCCGGTTTTGTGGTTGTGCCAGATCGCGGCGGTCAGGGCGAGGAGTCGTTGCAGGACCCGGACGGTGACCCCGGCGGGTGTGCGTCCGCCGTGCCGTTCAAGGTCGAGCTGGGCTTTCAAGGTCTGGTTGACCGACTCGATCAGCTGGCGAAGCGGCTTGAACAGCGTGGCTCCGGCCCGCTCGGGTTCGCCCTTGCGGACCGGCCACAACAGAGGGACCCCCAGGCTGGCCAGGTGTCGCTCGAAGTCGCGGCCGTAGTAGTTCTTGTCCGTCAGCAGGGTCGGCCCCGCACGGTACTCAAATCCCCCACCCGGCCCGAGCCGGCCAAAGCGTGGACATGACCACCGGCGAGATCCGCTATCACCGAGTGGACCCCGCCTCCGTCTCGCAGGTCGAAGGGGGAGGCGCCGAGTATTCGGACCGAAATACGTCTTCTTTTCCGCCAGGAAAGACGAGAACTACCTGTCCCGGGTCTTCCTCGACTCACGATATGCACCCCACCTCCACCCCGGCGGAGAAGCAGCCGTGGCCGTCGAGGGCGTCATCGACATCATATCCACGGCCCCCGGGTGCAAGGGAATCCTTTACGACGGAGCCATCCGGGGTGTGCACCGGGACGCCATCGCCCGCTACGGCGGCCTCGTCATCAATAAACAGCACAAAGGAAACGAACCGCAATTCTAAGAATCCCTGCACCGCGGTCGCTGCACCCACGAATTGTGGGCCGCCAACGGACGTATCGCGGAGAAAGTCCACTACGCCGACGGAACAGAGCCGGTCCCGGTGCCGATCAAAAGACTGGAGCGACGTGGGGTCCAGATGTTCCGCTGGTACCACGTGCTGACCATCCCGTGCCGTCATGGCGTCCACGAATACAGAGTCGGCCTCGGCACGACAAGCCGCAAAGGCGAACGGCCACCCGGTGAAAGCGACGAGGAACGCGGCTTCCACCGCGCTGAGCACCTTCAACAGATCCCGGAATTCACCCGCACCCACCAACTCGTCCACCCCTACCGCAGCGACGCCGAGTCGGGCCACGCACAACTCGACGCCTCCCTGTGAAACGGACGCCTCATCTCCTACGGAGTCGAAGCACAGCAACTCCTGACCCTCGGCTTCGTCCTCGCACAGAACTCCACCAGCCGAGCCCTGCACGAGGAAGGAGCCTCCCTGCTCAGACCCACGGCCTGATGCCCCCGCTCAGCCTCCAGACACCAGCGCCCGCCTGAGCCCCGATCCGGTACTCTGTGGATCGAGCGTTCCTGGCGGGCGCTGCGGCGTGTCACGTGGTCTACCGCGCATCTCGTCACCGCAGCGACGTGATCCAGATCGCTCAGGGCTTGACCGGGAGACCTGGGCACGACCTGTCCATCGAGTTCCGTGCAAGGTTTCGCACAAGCCCCGCCTCCGTAGCTCAGGGGATAGAGCACCGCTCTCCTAAAGCGGGTGTCGCAGGTTCGAATCCTGCCGGGGGCACCACAACACCGCAGGTCAGCGCACTGAAGGCCTTCCAGGGAGCCTCCCCGGAAGGCCTTCAGGCGCGCAATGGGAACGCCCTGGGAACATTGAACTGCGCATTTTTCACACTTCGTACATTCGTTAACGATCTGACAGCCAGCCCCCGCCTCTGTGTCAGACGAGCCTCAGGAGACGCCGAACTCCGGCATTGGGCCTTGGAGATCTCGCAGTGGAGGCGGAGGGTCTCCCCAGACGCAGCGGCTGACGCTCGTTGCGTGATCACGCGTAAGCCCATGCTTGACGGCGCTCAACAGCGTGCTGGTGAGGGATCCGCGACGGAAGTCGTCTGCGGACCTCCCGGGGGATAACGTGCCAACGATCCATTGCGACACCACACAAGCGGCGGCCCACCCTGAGCCGGAGAAGGCCACGGCGAAGGCCGCGGCCCCGGCGAAGCCCGCACGCCGTGTGACCAAGAGGCCGCAGTCCACCGCGCAGGAGGCCGAGCCGAAGAAGAAGCCGGCAAACCCCCGGTCCCGGCGCGCCACGAGCACGGCCGCCAAGACGACCAAGGCGAAGGACACCAATGCGCAGCAGAAGCCACGGCCAGCCGAAGCCACCACCAGCAACTGATCAAGACCCCCGGGTGCGGGACGAAGGGCAAGCAGGCCGCCATGGACCGCAGGTCCGCCCGTGAGGCCGAACGCGACGCCCGAACCGCCCGCCACACCGCCTACCTCGAATCCCTGAAGATCGACCGCTGCACCGGCGAATCCATCCCGCCCAACGAGCACGGCTCCCCGCAGTACCGCTGCGGCGCCCTCACCTTCGCGGGCACCTTCACCTTCAACCACGACTGCGGCTGGGGCGGCTGCTACGCCGACGTCGAACCCACCCGCGGCACCGGCAAGACGATCCCCGAAGTCGGCCTCTCGGCCTACCGGCACGACAACCAGCACTACCTTCCCTGCGCCCACCCTGGCTGCGGCCACGCTCGCGGCGTCCACCAGAGCGTTCCGCGCGAACTCCCCAGCCAGAAGAAAACCCCCGAGCACGGTGACGCCGTGGCGCGTCTGTCCCTAGCGGCTCAGGAACTGGCCGAGTGGATACTGGCGGGCTGCGTACCGGAACTGACGACGGGCCACGTCCGGATCATGAAGATCGCCCGGTGCGCCGGGGCTCGGGCCAAAGTCGCCGTAGCCCGTACCGGCTGGGTCGACGCGAGAGGCGCGTGCATCGGCAGTAAGGGCATGGGCATGGGTCGGGTCACCTGCGCAGTGAAGATACCCAACCGCGCCATGGTGAACGAAAAGATCGAGATCACCGACTACGCGGACGACCAGACGACCTATCTGTCCTTCGCGATGGCCCCGGCGAAGGTCAAACTCTCCGACATCCTCATCGAGAGCGGATGCGCCGTCGTCGTCCCGCACCACCAGATGCACAACGCCATCGGCGAAGGCGGCCTGAACGCCGAGCTCGCCGGCAAGCTGACAGGTCTTCGCGTCGATGTCGTCCTGAGGGGAAACGACCTGCGCCAGACCCTCGACCGGCTCATCGCCCAGCGTCACTGAGACCGGTGGGCGGACGAAACCAGTAAACGCGGATGCGGCCGGTCCGATGCCGGATCGGCCGCATCCTGGTGGTCGCCGAACAGGGTGAGGCAAGGTGGAACGTCGAATTCACCTTCCGGTCACGGCGCGTTGGGTCTGCACCGCGCGGCACGGGAACAGTGGCGCCCTCCTGACCATGGTCTGGCTGATCTTCAGGCTCTCAACAGCCTTGTGGATTTGGGTAGTTGCGCCGAAACGAATGCGTCACGCGCGTGGCGTGCCCCATGCTCTACCCATGCCTGGCACAAGGAGTGAGGACGCCGTCCCGGACGGTGAGGCGCCGCGGGAGCCGCGGCTGCGACGTGCGTTGCGGCGCTGGAAGGCCTGCTTGTTGAAGGCGCCGGGCTGCCTCTTCTGGGCGGTCGTCGTCAACCTGGTGACCATCTTCGGCTCCTGTGCGGCTCTGGCTGCGTGGTTCGGCGCCGACACCGCTGAGGTGAGTGCGGCGGCGGGCGTCCCGACGGTGGTCTTCGGAGCGTTGCTGGGGCTTGTGGTGCGCGGGGCGGCGGAGGAGGTCAAGATGCGAAAGCAGGCAGGCGTGTCTCCTGGTTCCCTACGATCCGGCGGCCTTCGGCCCGGCGGCATGCGGTTGGGTGTCCTCACCGCCGCGGCACTGCTCGCCATCACCACAGTGGCCGGGTGCGGGGAAGCGAGCGACAAGGCACCCAAGGCCTCGGCACCGGCCACCTGGCCCGCGACGGCCGAGGGGAGCAAGGAGGACGGCCCGGCGAAGAAGCCCGCGCCCGGGCTGCCTGCAGCCCTCACCGCCCAGCGGCTCGACTGGGCGACCTGCCCGCCACCCTCCGCGGCCCAGGGCGGCGGCGACGCCCCGGGCCGCAGCTGGGAGTGCGTCACGATGAAGGCACCGCTGGACTACCACAAGCCCGACGGCGAAACTATCGACGTAGTTCTGATCCGCAAGAAGGCCACAGGGCCTCGGCGGAAGCAGATCGGCTCGCTCGTCTTCAACTTCGGCGGCCCCGGCGAGTCCGGCATAGCGTTGCTCCCCGAGTCCGCCGAGGACTACGCCGAGCTCAGCACCCGCTACGACCTGGTCAGCTTTGACCCGCGCGGCGCCGGGAACACGGCCACCGTGACCTGCGGGGACGAATCGGAGCAGGACCCCACCAGGTACGCAGCCGCCTGCCACAGGCACTCCGGCAAGGTCCTTCCCCACGTGGGCACCTCGAACACAGCCCGAGACATGGACCTGATGCGGCGGCTGCTCGGCGAGGACAAACTGCACTACTTCGGCTTCTCCTCCGGCACTGAACTCGGCGGCATCTACGCCCACTTGTTCCCGAAAAGAATGGGCCGAGCCGTCTTCGACGCCGCAGTCGACCCGACCGAAGACCAGGTGCAGGCCGCACTCAGCCAGGCCAAGGGCTTCCAGCTCGCCTTCGATCACTTCGCCGAATACTGCGCCGACACCTACGACAACTGCCCCACCGGCAGTAACCCCAAGCAGGCCACCAAACGAGTCGGCGAACTGCTGGACACGCTGGAGAAGAAGCCCGCCACCACCCACACCGGCGAGGACCTCGGCCCGGAACTCGCCGTCCGCGGCATCGCCAACGCCCTGTACGACGGCGAGGACGGATGGGACTTCCTCATGGACGCCCTGGCCGAGGTTAGGGACCAAGGCACCGGCAACGACCTGCTGGACTCGGCGTACGCCATCGTCAGCGAGACCGCGCCCAGCCGGGCAGGAGCACCACGCCGGGCCACACCCGACGAGACGCCAGCCGGCAATTTCGTCGCCGCCCGTACCGCGATCACCTGCGCCGACTCCGACCAGCGCCTGCACCCCCTCGACATTGACAACAAGCTCCCGGAATTCAAGAAAGCCTCTCCTCTCTTCGGCGAGTTCTCGGCCCAGCCCCTCTACGACTGCATGCACTGGCCGGTCGACGGCGAACGCACCTCCCCTGACGTCAGCGCCAACGATGGTGCCCCGATCCTCGTCATCGGCAACACCGGCGACCCTGCCACGCCATATCCGGGCTCCAAGCACATGGCCGAAGAGCTGGGTAAAGACGTCGGCGTTCATCTGACGGTCGAAGGCGAGGGCCACACGACGTACGGCTACTACGACTGCGTGACGAGGACCGTCAACGCGTACCTGCTCGACGGCAAGATTCCCCGCAGCGGAACGAGGTGCTCATAGCTTGTGCGGTGCTCGTGCTTCCTCGCATCCACGCCGCCAACCAGAAGGCCTTGCCGGGCCGTGCGCGCTGATGTGTGGCGGATTTGGCCGGGAATCTTGAGCTACCCCGGCAGTACTGTCCACCCTCGGGAGCTGCCTTCTATAGCCTGCCGAGGACGCAGAAAACGCCGGTAAGGCGCTGACCGAGGGATCGATCTCTGCTGTGACCGGACACGGGGCGGGTGGGCCCGACCTGGGCGCCTTACGTCGGCAGCATGCCCTTCCAGAACCGCAGAAGGCTGCGCTGTTCGCTGCCGACCTCGCCGAGCAGTTGGCTGTCCTCCACGCGGAGGGCAGAGCGTACGGTCCACTCGACGCTGTACATGTCGAGACTTCAGAGGCGCGCCCGAGGCCGGTGCTCGCCGAGCCCGGGGAGTTATCCGAGGAGTACGGCCCAGCCGACGATGTACGTGCGGTGGGCGCCTTGTTGGCCGATCTGCTGGATGCCCAGGAGGCCGCGGGCCAGTATCTGCCGTTGCCCCGACGGCGTTCCAGACGTGCTGTGGTCTCTCGTCGTCGCTTGCCTGAATGCCGATCCCACCGCACGGCCGACCGTCACCGTCCTGGCACAGCAACTGCGGAACATAGCCCGTGACTTACTGCTCGGAGTCGCTCCCTGGCCGTCGCTGGCCGAGACCAACAACCCGCGCGCCACGGGCGACCCAGCTGCCGCAGCATCTGACGTCCCAGCCCCCGGCTACGTGCCCGGTCCCAACTCCGAGACCCGGCCCGATGCACCACCCCGACCCCGCAGCCGAGCGATCACCATCGCCGCCACTGCCATGGCAACCATCCTTGCCACAATCGGAATCGGCTTCGCGGTCACCAGCCTGGCCGACGGGGGCGATAGCAGTGCCAATGCGTCGGCATCCTCCAAACCCGCGGCATCTTCGCGGGCATCCTCTCCGCCGGAGAGCAAGCCGAAGACTCCGCCGCGGCGGACGACCCAACCTCCGACACCTTCGCAGCCATCCGCCGAAGAGCGACCGCTTCAACCGCCATCATCGGCCCAGTCGCCCTCACCAGTCTCATCGCCCGCAGAGGTTCAACCTTCGTCACCGAAACCGAGTTCGCAGGACCCGACCGTCATCTGTCTGCCGAGCGACTGTGCCGCCCGCGCGACGTTCCATACGGTCGATGCGCATCTCACCGTCTGTGACAACAAAGGTGACTGGCGTGCGGCGGTAGCCCTGTACACGAGATCGGATGCGCCAGGCGAGAAGAAGGTGTGGGCGAGCAACACCGCAGGCACATGCACTGACGAAGCCTTGGACATGGCCGAAGGCACGAAGATCACGTACAAGGTGTGCATCGGCGACCAGTCCGAGAACCGCATCGACAGGTGCAGTGAAGCAGTCACCAACACGGTGGAGAAGCAACAGTGACAGTCCACCGACGGAGTCGTGACCACGGCGACGACCGGGCGAACGAGCACGATCTGCAGGCCTACCTCCGGCAGCACGCCCCTCTACCGGCGCAGAAGGCCGCGCTGTTTGCTGCTGTCCTCGCCGAGCACGTGCACGAGTTCGCCCGGCCGGTCGCGTTCGTAGCGGCGTATGGGACGGCCGGTTGCGCGGTCGAGGTGGGTGAGGCGGGCCAGGCCGAAGCGGGTCAGCACCCGGTGCACGGTGGAGGGAACGAGGTGGAGCAGGTGCGCGATGCGGGCCGGGCCCCACCTGC